>CBDTWX010000344.1:0-6345 GCA_965364305.1 uncultured Thermoanaerobaculia bacterium | reverse complement strand
ACTTGCGCTTCGCCGCCCTCGTCACGAAACCTGGTGAGAAGTACGGGCTAAAGCCCCATCAAAATCCTTTTCACCAGGCCAGGTCCTTCGTAGACCAGGCCCGTATAGACCTGAATGAGGGTGGCGCCGGCATCCAGCTTGGCGCGGGCGTCCTCAGGCCCCATGATGCCGCCGACGCCGATAATCGGGATCTCGCCCCCGGTATGCTCCGCGATGCGCGCGACGATTCCAGTGCTGAGATCGGTCAAGGCGGCACCCGAAAGGCCACCCTCCTCTCCCGCCAGAGGGTGATCCAGACCCTCTCGCCCGATGGTCGTGTTGGTGGCGATAATGCCATCGAGCCCGGACTCCACGATCACATCGACCGCAGTCAGCAGCTGCTCATCGGTGAGATCCGGCGCCAGCTTGACCAACACCGGCACCCCACTATCGAGCCTGTCGGCCACCTCGTCGCGACGCCCCGCCACCCGACCGAGCAGCGCCGTCAGAAAGCCGCGTTCCTGGAGACGCCGAAGACCGGGAGTGTTGGGCGACGAGATGTTGACCGCGAGGTAGTCGGCGAGCGGCGCGAAGACGTCGATCAACTCCTCGTAATCGTCCGCAGCATCATCGAGCGGCGTCGACTTCTGTTTACCGATGTTGACGCCGATGATCGCACCGCCGGGCTTCCTGCCCCGGAGCCGGTCCGCCACATACTCCGCCCCGCGACCCGGAAAGCCCATCCGGTTGATCACCGAGCGCTGGTCTGCCAGCCTGAAGACCCGCGGCCGGGGGTTTCCGGGCTGCGGTTCGGGGGTCACGGTGCCGACCTCGATGTGACCGAAACCGAGGCACTCCAGCCCACGCCAGCCGTCGCCGTCCTTGTCGTAGCCGGCTGCCAGGCCGACCCGGTTCGGGAATCGCAGACCGAAGACCTCGACCGGTTCGGCCTCGGGAACCGTAAACATCGCCGCCAACGCCGACCGAAGTCCCGGCACTCGAGCGACCCGGGCGATGGCCTCGAGCGACACATGGTGCGCCGTCTCCGGGTCGAGTCGAAAGAGCAGCGAGCGCGACAGCGGGTAGAGCATGCCGGTCGTCAATTCTCGTCGATCATACGCAACTTTCGCGGCACGGGCGACGGGCGGTGCGGCGCAATCCGCTGCCGCAGCCGAATCGGTTTCGCCTGCCAGCTCTTGCCGCGCCTCCTCAGGTTGAGCATCTCCACAAAGACCGAAAACCCCATAGCGAAGTAGATGTAGCCCTTGGGGATGTGCTGGCCGAGACCCTCCGCCACCAGTGACATGCCGATCAGCAGCAGGAAGCTCAGGGCGAGGATCTTGATCGTCGGGTGGTCCTCGACGAAGTCGGAGATCGGCCCCGCGGCGACCATCATCACGATGACGGCAATGACCACCGCCGCCACCATCACCGGAACGTGCTCGGCCATGCCGATGGCGGTGATCACCGAGTCGAGTGAGAAGACGATGTCGAGAACCATGATCTGAGCAATGACCCCGGCGAAGGAGGCGGCCGGACCTCGCCGGTGCTCGTCCTCCTCGCCCTCGAGGTTGTGATGGATCTCGAAGGTTGCCTTGGCGAGCAGAAAGATCCCGCCGCCGACCAGAACCACATCGCGGGCCGTGAACGGGTCGCCGAAGAGCATGAAGAGCTGGACAGTGAGCCTGGCGACCCAGGTCAACGACAGCAGCAGGGCGACACGCATCAGCATCGCGCCCGCCAGGCCGACGGTGCGTGCGCGCGGCCGCTGGTTTTTGGGCAGCCTCCCCGACAAGATGGAGATGAAGATGATGTTGTCGATGCCGAGGACGATCTCGAGCAACGTCAGCGTCGCCAGCGCGATCCACGCCTCGGGGCTTGTGATCCATTCGAACATCGTTCCCCCATCCAGTTCGGTTGCCGGCAGCTTAACCGATCCAACCTGCCGTCGCCGCGTGCGATATCTCCCGTCTCCGTGCCCGACGCGATGAATGCTGGAACCGGGATCCGGAGCAGCGTGATCGCTCAATCCGTCATCCTGAGCGAGCCCGGCGAGCGAAGAGCCTGCCCTGAGCGAGGCCTACGGCCGAGTCGAACGGGATCTGGGCGGGTGGGTGGATCCAGCATCCAGCATCGGGTTGGGTGTGCGGGAAATTCGAATTCGAAAATCCCGTCAGGGGTGGGCGGGCGAAACATTCAAACGTTCAACGTTCAAACGTCCTGATCTGGGCGGGGGCTTACGAGATCGCGCCTCCAAGAGCCCCCACCCAGATTCTTCGACTCCGCACGCCGATGGCGTGCTGCGCTCAGAATGACGCCTTGAAACGACGTCCTGCGTGTGCTCGAAGGTATTGTCATTTCTCGTTTCGTCGGCACGAGAGGACCCTGCTTTGCTCGGAATCACATGCAAGACGTCCCCTGATTCAAACCCCGAAAACGATCAATATGACAAGCTCGCTTGACATCCGGGAATCGCTGGCCTACATTGTAAATGGAAAGCGAGCTTGACATGTCGGATGGCGTGCACAACCGGGTCAGGGAACAGCGCAAGGCCATGGGCTGGACCCAGCAGGAGCTCGCCCGGGCGGTCGGGGTATCACGCCAGAGCGTCAACTCCATCGAGCGGAACCGCTATGTGCCGAGCCTCCCGTTGGCCCTCAAGTTCGCCCGGATCTTCGGCTGCCCGACCGACGAAATCTTCACCCTGGAGAAAGACCGATGATCATCCCCATTCCTTTCCGAAAACCCGACGAGCGGTTCCTCACCCACCGCCTCAAATCCACCAGCATTGCGGGCGTCAGCGGAGGCCTCGTGGCGGTTGGCATCTGGGCCTACCGGTACTACGTGGACGACATCTGGAGCTGGGATCTGTTTGCCGTCGTGGTCACCATGGCGGCGATCAAGCTGGCGGCCATGGCCTGGTTCCGTTTCACCGATTGAGAGGAGAACCATGATTCTCAGAAACCGTCTCAACGACCCCAGTGTTCTCATCAGCATCGGGATGACCTTGCTCGCGACCGGCATCGTGGTGCAGCGGTTCATCCACCCCCCGACCGACTTCTGGCAGGGCTTCGTGGCGGGGCTCTCCGGAGGCCTGATCGGCGTCTCGATTGTCTTCAACCTGCGAGGTTTGGTGTTGAGACGAAAAAACGGCGAAAGCGGGCCCTGAACGATGCACATCACGATCGTCGGCCACAGCACGGTGCTCCTCGAATCTGAAGGCACGCGACTCCTCACCGATCCCTACTTCGGCACGTTTGGGCACATCGCCTACGCTCGGGTCATACCACCGGCCATGGCTCGGGATGAGATCGGCAGGCTCGACGGCATCCTGGTGTCGCACGGCCATTGGGATCACACCGATCGGCGGTTTTTTCAGGAACTCGATCGTGACGTTCCGGTGTTCGTTCCATCAGGCACCACCGCAGTGATGCGTCTCAAGGGTGTGCGCAACGCCGTCCCGGTGAAGAAGTGGCAGAGCCTGAGGAGAGGGGACTTCGTCATCACCGCCGTACCCGCGATCCACATCGCCCGCGCCGTCGGCTACGTGGTACAGACCGAGAGCTCGACCGCGTATTTCGCGGGCGACACCTTCTACCGCCCGTTCATGGCCGAGATCGGTCGACGTTTCCAGATCGATGTCGCACTGATCCCGGTGACGACGTACCGCGTTCCGATGACCATGGGGGAGTCGGGCGCGGTGCGAGCGGTCCGAGACCTCGGCGCCGACGCGGTCATCCCTATCCATCTCGGAGTTCGGCCTCGCTCTCCTCTCCTCCGCACCAGCCAGACACCCGAGAGATTCGCAGGGCGGCTTCACCAGGCCGGGGTCGAGGCCGAGGTCGTCATCCTCCGCGATGGCGAAAGCTGGGATGCGGAGCGCGTCACCGAGACCGAACCGGAGATGAAGCTCGCCGCCAGCCCCGGCTGACGTCAGCGCCTGCAACGAGGACCTCTCTCCTGGCGAGATCTCCGATGGCGGCATCACCAGCCGTGCGCGGGCCCTGAAGCCCGCCTACCCAATGTTCGAACGTTCAAACGTTTCACGCTCAACGTTCAAACGTCGTGATCTGGGCGGGGTTTCGTGGTGGCGCGGTCCAGCCCAACCCTCCCAGATCCTTCCTCGGGCCAAAGGCCCTCCTCAGGATGACACCTTGAAGCGGCGTCCTCTCACCTTGTCATCCTGAGCGAGGGAACAAGGCGACCGAGTCGAAGGATCTCGGCGCGCGGGTGGAACGTTCAAAAGTATCTGGGCGGGTGGCATTCCGAATTCCGAATTCCGAATTCCGAATTACTGACTTTCCCACAGATTTTCCGGATACACGCCCTCTTCGACGAGCTCTCGGAGCACGATCGCGGCGATGGCGCGGTCTTTCCTCGAGGTCATACCGCACCAGCGACCGCCTTTGGGCAGCACCTTGACTCGCGCGGTGCCTTCGGTGACGGCCTCCGCCACGGACACCGGGAGATAGTACTCGTCGTTCGCCTCGGGTTCTTCGGCGAGAAAGAGCCTGAAACCATCCTCGAGATGGCCCAGCACGTCCGGCGTGAATCCCCATAGATTCATCGACACCAACGCATCGAGCGGCGTGATGTGCGGGATCCCCTCATGATCCTCCCAGCGCGCCACACCTCCGTCACGTTTGATGGCCAAAACCTCCTGGAGCCCGACCAGCCAGCCGTCATCATCCTGGAGACAGAGCGCCCGGGAGACGGCACCCGACGGCGGCAGAGTGTCGGCGAGCCGATAACCGACCATCGCCCACTGCACGCCGCCGGCGATGGGAGTCGGCTGATTGAGAAAGGAGCCGAGGGCCTCGATTCCCTCTCTGCCGTAGAAATCGTCGGCGTTGGCAGCCACAAACGGTCCGTTGAGGACCGGCGCCGCGGCCAGAACCGCCTGCCCGGTTCCCCACGGTTTGGAGCGATCACCCCGATAAGCAGCACCGACCGGCAGCTCGTCCAGATCCTGATAGGCGTAGGCCACGTCGATGTGCATGGCGGCGCCCGAATCCATGTGCTTGCGAATTTCCGCCTCGGTTTCTCGCCGGACCACCAACACGACCTTCAAAAAATCCGCCTGGATGGCGTCGTAGATCGTGTAGTCCATCAGCGCTGCGCCGCCCGGACCCACGCCGTCGAGCTGCTTCAACCCGCCGTAACGCGAGCCGACACCGGCGGCCAACACCAGCAAAGTTGGCTTCACTCCCCCACCTCCGCAAGCGGCACATCCAACCAGCGCGCCAAAGCCTGCCGCGCAATCATCCGATCTTCATCGCTCAGCGTCCGGAGGAAGGTGAAGTGGTTCCCCTCGAGATCCCAGAGCTGCACCTGGTCGCCCTCCCCCACCGGAATAGCCGGCGCCGACCACGGATCGATCCCGCCGTAGACGGACATCACCCGCTCGGCATCAGTCCGCAGCCACCGATCCAGCTCCTCCATCGGTTCCGGATCATACTCTTCCTCGGTCCAGTCCGGTGCGTAAATACACAGCGGGTAATCGTCGGCCGTCAGCAGATCCGCAAACGGCCGCTCGTCGTATCCGTAAAACCCGAGCTCGGTGCAGAACTGGTGAAACGAAGGGGAGTCGAGGGTCGCGTCGGAAAACCAGCCGGCGTCGGCAACCTCAACGAGCTCTGCGAGCAGCTCGTCGTCGGCGGCGCCGGCCCCCGGCAGCACGTCGCAATCGGCGTCCGAGTACTGCCAGAACGAGAATGGAAACTCGAGCACCGTGGAGTCGAAGACCCTGGCCTCGCCCACCGACAGCCCCCACCCCTTGCCCATTGCGTACCAACGGAAGAGCGGTAGCAGCTCGTCCCGGCGTTCGAGCAGCAGCCGCTGGAAGTCCGCCAACCGCTGTCGGCATTCGGCGGTGCCCACCTGGTTGAAATGGGCGTCGATCCGCGGGTCCTCGAGCGCTCGCGGCAACGGTGCGTCGTAAGCCACCGTGGCGACGACGTCGTCAGGGTAATGGCTGCGGTAGATCAGCGCCGTCTGGCCGCCCTTGCTCCACCCCGTACTGACCCACGGGGCCGGGTAGATCTCGCGCAGCAAACCGACGATCCGGTGGTAATCCTCCGAAGCCTGGGCAATGGTCAGATGCTCCCATTGCAGCTTCTCGGGCGTTGAGTCGCCGGTGTAGCGGTGCTCCACCCGCACCTGGTTTGCGCCGAGCATCTCGGCCAGCTCGGCTACGTAGTTCTCCCCGAGCTCGTAGCCCTCGGTCACCAACACCACCGGCCGGTCGAAACCCCGGTGGCCGATCAGGATGCGCTGTGAAAAAACCTCCGGCTCGGGGTCGCTGTGGTCGACCGGCTGTTCGAGCCGCAGATCAAAGGCCTCGACATAGGGCTTCTCGACCTCGAT
>CBDTWX010000343.1:0-6350 GCA_965364305.1 uncultured Thermoanaerobaculia bacterium | reverse complement strand
GCGGCATCGTCGCGCTGATGCTGCAGGTCGACCCGACCCTGACGCCGGACGACGTCAAATGCCGCCTCATGTCAACCGCGCGGCCGCGGACCGACAGCGGCAGCCAGAACGGCGTCGCCAGCTACAGCATCTTGCAGCAGGGCGCCGGGCTGGTGCACGCCTGGGACGCCGCCTACTCGACCGAGTACGGCTGCGTCAACAACGGGCTCGACGTCACCAACGATCTCGACGGCATCGAGCACTACGGCGGCCGGGTCAACCAGGCGCCGGACGGCACCTTCTACCTGATGGATCCGAACGACGACGAGGGTGACGGAGACTATGTTCTCGAGGGCGACGGATACACCTGGACCGGCGCCTACTTCTGGAACGACGGCTGGGTCTGGAGCGAGGCCTACTTCTGGAACGACGCCTACTTCTGGAACGATGCCTACTTCTGGAATGACGCCTACTTCTGGAACGACGCCTATTTCTGGAACGATGCCTACCTCTGGAACGATGGTCTGGCCGAGCCGATGACAATCAACGTCTGGGTGCCGCAGGAATAGACCGGGAGGACGATCATGAACCGCAAGATCACCCTGTCTCTTACCATCCTGGCCACCGCGCTCGTCGCGGTGGCCGGGTTTTTGTTGCGATCTCCCGAGGACCAGCCGGCCACCTCGGTGATCGTCCAGGGCAAGGACCTGGCCAGCGTGCGCGCGGCCGTCGAGTCCGTGGGCGGCGAGATCACCCACGAGCTGGGGATCATCCGTGCGGTGGGCGCCAATGTGACGGATGCGCAGGTCGCCGCTTTGCGTGAGCGTACCGACATCACGATCAGCGCCAATTCATCCGTCGGGACCACCGGCGTCTGCACCGTGAACGGCGTGGGCTATCTTCGCTTCGACGGCAACAGGGTGATGTGGGACCTGACCAACCCCGGCGCATCATCGGTGACTGTGAGCAAGGTCGAGCTGAGCTGGCCGGTGATCAGCAAGCAGCTGAAGAAGATCAAGCTCGACGGATCGGAGATCTACAACGTCGCCACGAGTCCACCCTCGGCCGTGATCGCGGCAGGTTGGAAGGGAAATCTCGACGACCGTAGGATCGATCCGGCCGGTGCTGCCGAGTTCAAGCTCGAGCTCGAGGACGATGCGGTAACCGACGCCGGACAGTACGGCATCCGCGTGGAGTTCGCAGAGGGATGCTCGGTGGAGCTTCAGCCGGCGCCGGCCTGTGCCATGGTCGGCGACCAGGGTCTCGCATTCGACGGCAATAAGGTTCTATGGTACCTGGCAAATGTCGGTTCTGAAACCGCAACGATCAGCCGGGTCGACATCACCTGGCCGACGGCAAACTCGACCCTCAAAAAGCTCAGGCTCGACGGAAGTGAGTTCTACAACATCGAGACCGCACCGCCGTCGACGATCGTGACGTCGGGATGGAAAGGCAGCCTCGACGACCGCAGCCTCGCCCCCGGCGACGACTTCGAGTTCAAGGTCGAGTTCGCCGAAAACGCCGTTACCGATCCCAACCTGTATGCGATCGAGGTCGGATTTGCGAGCGGCTGCTCGACGGTATTCGGCACACCGCCGACGCCGACACCAACGCCCACCCCGACACCGACACCGACGCCGCCACCCGTTGGAGATCTCCCCGATGGGTCGGGCGTCACCGTGCCTCCCGGACTGGCCCGCAACGTCATCGACCGGTTCGACGGCTACTCCTACCGCACCAACGAGGGAACCGACGTCTGGCTCGGCGGCTGGCAGGAGTTCAACGACGACGGCGCCGCCAACGCCGGCAACGTCTATGCTGTCGGCAACGAGGGCAGCGTCCGGCTGCACATCGGCGAGGAGCGGGCTCAAGAACCCACCTGGGAGGAGCAGCACGGCGCCCAGAGAAAGGTCGATCTCTCCGACGCCACGACGGCGTGGCTGTCCTTCGAGCACCGACGCATCTCCTTCGACGCTGACGACCACGTCCTGATCGAGGTCTCCGGCGACGACGGCCAGTCCTGGACCGCCGTCGGCAGGATCGGCGATGTCTACTATGATGAAACGTGGCAGAGCGTGGCCTTCGATATCTCCGACTTCGTCTCCCCGAACACCATCATCCGCTTTCGAAGCATGTTCTCCAACGACGACTACTTCGACTATCTGCTGGTCGACAACGTCCAGATCACGTTCGACGCCGTCAAATCCACCAGCGACTGGGATAGCGGTAACCGCTATCCCAGCGTGGTCGGTGCGGAGGAGCTGCACGCGATGGGTGTCACCGGGGAGGGCGTGACGGTGGCGGTCATCGACACTGGCTACTGGAAGCACCCTGCGATGGACACCACCGCCAACGGCAGCACGCGTGTGCTGGCCCAGTACAACGCCATCCAAAACGTCGTGGAGTCCGTCGGCGGCAGCGTCAACACCGAGGAGAACGGTCACGGCACACATGTGACAAGTCTGATCGTGAACGCCGACCAGACCGATGACCTGCAGTACCTCGGGGTTGCACCGAACGCGAATCTCGTGTCGGTGAAAGCCTTCGGTTCGAGCGGGTCAGGCACCTATCTCGATGTCATTCGCGCCCTCGACTGGGTGGTCCAGAACAAGGACACCTACGACATCCGAGTCGTCAACTGCTCGTTCTCTGCCGAGGTTCGTTCGCACTACTGGGAGGACCCGCTCAACCAGGCGATCATGGCGGCCTGGCAGGCCGGAATCGTGGTGGTGACGTCGGCCGGAAACACCGGTCCCGATCCCATGACCATCGGCGTGCCCGGGAACTGTCCCTACGTGATCACTGTCGGCGGGATGTCGGACAACTTCACGCCGGACCAGAACGACGATGCCTTCCTGAGCTCGTTCTCCGCCACCGGTCCAACCTACGAGGGCTTTGTCAACCCCGACGTGGTTGCCCCGGCCGGTCACGTATGGGGTCTGATGCCGACATTTTCCTGGATCGCACAACAGCACCCCGAGTTTCAGCGCGACGGCGATTACTTCACCATGTCCGGCACATCGCAGGCAGCGGCGATCGTCACTGGCGTTGTCGCCCTGATGATCGAGGCCGATCCTTCGCTGACCCCCGATGACGTCAAGTGCCGCCTGCTCGCCACCGCGCGACCCGCCACAGATTCATCAGGGACTCTGGGTTACTCGATCTTCCAGCAAGGCGCAGGGATGGTGGCGGCCGTTGACGCGGTCAACAGCACCGCGTCGGGCTGCGGCAACCTCGGCCTCAACGTCGACAACGACATTCTCGACATCCAGCACTACGGCGGCCGCGCCAACCAGGCCGCGGACGGGACCTTCTACATCGAGGGTCTTTCGGGTCTCGAATGGGACGGCAGCTACGCCTGGACCGAAGCCTTTTTCTGGAACGACGCCTACTTCTGGAACGACGCGTACTTCTGGAACGACGCGTACTTCTGGAACGACGCGTACTTCTGGAACGACGCCTTCTTCTGGAACGACGCCTACTTCTGGAACGATGCCTACTTCTGGAACGACGCCTACTTCTGGAATGACGGGCTGATCGAACCGATGGCCATCAACTCCTGGGTGCCGCAAGAGTGAAGACGGAGTGATACGAATGAACCAGCTGCTGCATCGAGTCAAGCGGGCCGTGGGTCTTGCAGAACCCGAGGAGACTCCCCAGCCGGAGATCCCGGTGGGTCCGCGACCCGTCGAGGACGCGCCCGCACAATCGCCGCCGGCGTCAAGGCCGCAGAACTCGCGGGTGGCGCTGCTCGCCTCTCACGAAGCGGCGGCCCAGAAATGGGGTCCCAAGTGGCTCGAGCGATTCGGTTTCGAGGTCGAGCTGGCCTCGACCTCCGACGAGATGATCAACCTGCTCGATACGGCTCGACCGAGGGTCGCCCTGGTCGATATCGCCTGGTGGCCGATCGCCGAGTCGTCGGCCGTATTTTCGGGCTTCAACGAGGGACCGTGCGTGCCCTCGATCGTGCTCTGCACCTCGGAGCGAGAGGTTCGTGAGGGCCTCGAGTCGGAGGCCACCGACGTTATCCGACGGCCCTTCGCTCG
Source organism: uncultured Thermoanaerobaculia bacterium (assembly GCA_965364305.1). Classification (GTDB taxonomy): domain Bacteria; phylum Acidobacteriota; class Thermoanaerobaculia; order Thermoanaerobaculales; family Sulfomarinibacteraceae; genus Sulfomarinibacter. The sequence goes on along the minus strand of CBDTWX010000343.1, from coordinate 2,325 downwards.
CGCCTACGAAACGGAGCTGGAGCTCGCCAGGACCCGCACCAAGCTCGAGGAGGCGTGGCAGGAGGCCGAGTCGAAGGCCGTCCTGCTCGAGCATCGCAACAACACTGACAGACTCACCGCGCTCCCCGAGCGCCATACCTTCGAGAAGAACCTGACCCGCGCGTTGGATGCCCTCCTCCGTACGGGAAGCGGCGTGGCGGTGCTTCACCTGGACATCGACCGCTTCAAGTCCATCAACGACAGCTATGGCCGAAACGGGGGCAACGAGGTTCTCAAACAGGTGGCACAGCGGCTCACGGACTGCGTGCATTCACCGGAGTTCGTTTCGAGCCAGCGTTCGGGGCTGTTTACTGCATCGTTGGCTCGTTTGAGCGGCGACGAGTTCATCATGATGGTCGGCAACGTCAACCGACCCGACGATGTGAACCCGATCGCAAAAATGGTCCTCGACTCCTTTTCGTCACCATTCTCGATCGAAGGCACCGAGATCTTTGCATCGGCGAGCCTGGGTGTCACGATCGCACCGGCTGACGGAGAAATCGCCGATCGTCTGCTGCAAAACGCCGAGCTCGCGGCCATCGAAGCCAAACGGTCCGGCGGATCAATGTTCCGATTCTACAACCCTTCGTTCAACCAGCTCACGAAAAAGAACCTCGAGCTCGACCGGTTGCTGCGTAAGTCACTCGAATGTCATGAGTTTACCCTGAGCTACCAACCACTGGTCAGGGTCGAGGACGGACGCTTCGTGGGGGCCGAGGCGCTGCTGCGCTGGAATCACCCCGAGCTTGGCCGGGTGCCGCCTCTCGATTTCATCCCGGTGGCCGAGGAGACCGGCCTGATGGTGCCGATCGGTGCGTGGGTCATCCGGACGGCGTGCGAGGAACTGAAGAGTTGGATCGGCGCCGGCCTGCCGCCAATGAGAATGTCGGTCAACGTGGCTCTGTGCCAGTTCCTCCGGGGGGGCCTGACGGAGATCGTCGATGGGATTCTGAAGGACGTCGGCGTGCCGCCGGAGCTGCTCGAGCTGGAGCTGAGCGAGCGAGGTGTGTTGAGGGGCTCGACCGAGATCATTCGCCAGCTCAACGATCTCAAGTCCCTCGGAGTGCGGCTGTCGGTGGACGACTTCGGCACCGGCAACTCCGCGATCGCCTACCTCAAGGGGTTCGACCTCGACGTGCTGAAGATCGATCGCTCCTACATCAGGGGGATATTGAAGAACGATGACGACGCGGCAATCGCCTCGGCGATGGTCGCGATGGCCCATAAGTTGAATCTGACGGTGGTGGCGGAAGGCATCGAACACGAAGAGCAGCTCGAGCTGCTCCGGGCCTGGGGTTGTGACGAGTTCCAGGGGTTCATGGTGTCGCCGCCCGTTCCGTCGGATGAGTTTCGAGAGCTGGTTGATGCCAACTGTTCCGACCTTCCAGACGGTACAAAAATCGGGGGAGAACGATGATCGCGAAAGGCTTCGCTCGATGTCTGCCGACCGCAAAGATGCAGGGAGCGCTGCGAACCGGTGGAATGGAAGGCTCGCGAGGTGCCACGGACGGATGCACCGGTCGCTCACGCGCTCAGATGGCGATCGCAGCCTCGATCCTGTTGGCATGCCTGGCTATCGCCTCGGGCTCCGGCGCTTCGACCCTGCCGATTCGCTTTGACCGCATCTCGGTCGAGGACGGCCTCTCGCAGAGCTCGGTCCTGAGCATGCTGCAGGACAACGAAGGTTTCATGTGGTTCGGCACCGAGGACGGCCTGAACCGCTTCGACGGCTACGAATTCCAGATTTATTCGCACGACCCGTCACACCGCGGCTCGCTCGCCAACGACTACATCGTTGCGCTCGCCGAGGACGGGGCCGGCAACCTGTGGATCGGGACACACGCCGGCGGCGTCGCCAGATGGATCCGCGCTTCGAACTCGTTTGAAACTTACCGGCACGACCCTGCGGAACCGTCGAGTCTCCCCAGCGATCGGATTCGCACCCTGATGGTCGACGGCCAGGGACGCCTGTGGGTCGGCACCCGGAATGCGGGACTCGCCCAGTTCGATCAGGCGACGAAGACCTTTGTCCGCCACCAGCATGACCCGGGCGATCCGTCGAGCCTCAGCGACGACCACGTCTATGCGATCGCCGAGGATCACTCGGGCGCAATCTGGGTCGGTACCGACGCCGGCATCAACCTCTTCAATCCCGAAAACGGAACCTTCACCAGATATCGCAGCGACGCCGACGACCCACGGAGCCTGAGTGACGACAGGATTCGCTCCATGGCGATCGGGCGCGACGACATGGTATGGGTCGGCACATATGCCGGCGGGCTGAAC
>CBDTWX010000342.1:0-6360 GCA_965364305.1 uncultured Thermoanaerobaculia bacterium | reverse complement strand
CCAACGGCAATGCCGCACACTATCTGGATGCGTTCAACCTGCGCCACAAGGTCCAGGAGATGGGACGGTATGCCTGCCGTTATCCGGGCCACTGTGCGTTCTGGGATCGGCTGGTCAACAGCGGGTTTTTGAATGAGGAGCCGCTTCACGTGGGGGAGGCAGACGTCCCTCCTATCGATTTCACCGCGGCCCTGCTGAGCGGTCAGGATCAGTTCTGCTTCGGTCCCGAGGAGGAGGACGTGGCCATGGTCCGGGTGGACCTGACCGGCTGGTCCGGAGACCAGCCCCAAAGGATCATGTATCAGCTCATCGACCGGCGTGACATGAAGACCGGCTTGACGGCCATGCAACGGACCGTCGGCTACACCATGGCCCTGGGCGCCCGCATGATTCTGGAACGTGAGCTCCCAAGATGCGGCCTGCTGTCTCCGGTAGAGGTCCCTTTGGACCGCCTGAAAGGCGGGCTGGGCGAGTTCGGCATGCGGATCACCCGCGAGCAGTTGCCCTGGAATCGGGGCGGCGGGGGGGTCAGTGGATGACGAGCTCAATCAGATCTTCAGCTGCGCCGGTGCTGGGCATTCTCGGCTGGGAAGAGGGCCATCCCGACACTCTGAGGCAGCTCGAGGCGCTGCCCGGCAATATTGCGCACCCCGACAGCTTCGGGTTTCCAGTGCGATATCTTCGAGTGAAGGGGGCGTTCTTCGAGACCGTGGTCGTGCGGCCGAGTCTCGACGTTCGCGCCGCCATGGTCGCGGCCGCCCAGAGGCTGGAAACCGAAGGCGTTCGTGCCATTGCGACCAGCTGCGGGTTCAACGCCATCTTTCAGCGCGAGCTTGCCGACAGCGTCGCGGTCCCGGTCTTCGCCTCGAGTCTGCTTCAGGTGCCCACGGTTCATCGTATGTTGAACACGGATCAGTCGATCGGCATCATCACGGCCGACAGCTCACTTTTGAGTCGGACTCATCTCGAGAGTGTTGGGATTACTCGCGAGGTTCCCTGCACAATCGCCGGTATTCAGAAAACCGGCGAGTTTTCGAGAGTCAGGAGAGATCCGCACGCCGAGCTTGATGGGGGGAAAATGGAGGACGAGGTCGTCGACGTTGTCCAGGCGATGATCGACGCCCGTCCCGATACCGGCGCTATCGTCCTCGAATGCACGGATCTGCCACCCTTCTCCGCGGCCATCCGCGGTGCGACTGGTCTGCCGGTTTTCGACATCGTGACGATGGTCTACTGGGTTGCGGACGCGATCGCGGGCGACCGCTGGATGATGTCTCGTTGAGGTGATCTCGCACCGAGTGTGAAGGCGGGCGAGGCGATCCGTGATGGCGCCACTGGCCGGCGAGGATACGAGGCCTCCCGCGTTCGCTGATGAGCGTGTTTACGAGCTACCGAAGACGGCAGCCTCTTCGAAGGTCTCGAGCACCTGGTCGACCCCGAACTCCACGTTCATGCTCACGTAGTCGCGCAGGGCGGTAAATAGCTCGGCCGCCTCGCCGTCCTGGCGCAGCACCTTGAGGCAGGCGTGGTCCACAAACCGCAGAATGCGTACCACCTCGTCAGCCGACACCCCCTGCTCGATACGGCGGGTGGCAAGGTCTGAGCAGTAGCCGCGGAACGCCTGCCTCTCGCCCGTGCGCACCGCGTCGATCAACGTGCGCAGCGCGTCGCGGTGGTCCCACAGGAGAGTGTCGTAGCTGAGGCCGGTACGGCGCTCGAGCTCCCCGGCATCGCGCTCGCGTTCGAGTTCAATGGTCAGCTCGCCGTCGATCTCGGATTGGTACTTCATCAGCAGCCTGTAGACCCGGAAGCTCGGCTGGAGGTTGAGGTGCTCCATGGCCGCGCGGTTGCGGCGCTGCCACTCCAGGGGCGAGGTCTTGAGGTTCTCGATCAGGAATGGTAATCGCGCCGGCAGCTCGAGGCGTGGATTCGGAGTCCACTCGAGACGGCGGCGGCTGCGGCCGGCGTCGATCTCCATCGCACGGTCGATGTAGTCGGCCATCCAGGGCCGCTCGAAGGGTCGCGATCCGAGCGCCCGCCCCATCATGTCGCGCATCCACATACCCGGCCGGCACAGCGGCCGTGGCAGGAGCAGTGGGCGCCGCTCTGCGCCGTAGTAGAAGGCGCTGGCGGCGGCGAAGAGCTCCCGGTGTGAGACGGCGCCATCGGCTCCGGCCATCACCACCTCGCCCGGTTCGAGTCGATCGAGGCGGCTGAGCAGGTGGTGCATGAAGACGGTGGCGTCGCGGATGTGCAGGTAGGGGATGGCGGCCTCGCCCCGCCCACCGAGAATGCGGGCGTTCCAGCGTGTGGACAGCCAGGTGTCGAGGAACACTTGCAGGGGCGGGTACTCGCACCAGTCCGAGAACATGGCGGCGAAGCGGACGATGACAGATGGGAAATCATCCGTATACTCGGCCAGCATGGTCTCGCCGGCCTTCTTGGTTCGCGCGTAAATGTGGTGACCTTCGGGCGGCGTACTCTCGGTGATCGGCCGGCCAGGCTCGGAGAACGGGCAGGCGGCGACCGAGCTGGCGAAGACGAAGCGGCGCAACCCGAGCCCGCGGCACGCGTCGAGCAACAGCCGGGTGGCGCGGATGTTGGTGCGCTCGTACTCGGGGTGCTCTTCACCGCTGAAATCGTAGAACGCGGCGAGGTGGACGGCCACGTCAACCTCGCCACCGGAACGGATCTCGGCGCAGGTTTCGTGCACCGCTTCGGGTTCCGAGAGGTCGATCTGGTACCACTCGACCGTCCGGTGCCCGGCTTCTTCGGCGTCGGTGCGCGGATGTCGGTCGATGGCGATGACCCGATGGCGGCGGCGCAGCAGCCGGACCAGGTGGCGACCGAGGAAGCCTGAAGCGCCGGTCACCAGAATGCGCTTGGGATCCTTCACTCCTCCATCCTATACCGCTGCGGCCGGGCGGTGGTGGCGGCGATCGGCGACGGAACCTCCAAGAGGTGCGACGAAATCAGCGTTGGTGAAAATTGCCTCCATTGAAAATTGGGTCCGTGGGCGCTCCTGCGCGGCCAGGAATCCGCTGACACCCTATGGGGACTGCTGAGCACCACTCCACTGTGACAGGTCTCCGGTCTCGAAGCCGTCGGCGAAAAGAAAGTCCTCCAGCAGGTAGACGTGGATGATCCCCTTGCCGAAGGGGCCGGCCGATCGTTCGGCGAGGTAGAGCCGCCCGAAGCTCTCATCGAAGGCCATTCCACCAACTGCTGGGCACTCCTGCGCCCACATCTCCGTGGGAATCCACTCCGCATACGGCAGGATCTCAAAAGGCTCCATTTCTCCCCGCAGACCGGCCTCGAGATCGGTGGGATCGTAGAACAGAATCTTCGGGGTGTAGGGATAGCCGTGATACCCCTTGGATGATCGGCAGGGGTCGCCGCACTCAACCGCCTCGCCGTAGCAGGTCGAACCGGCCTTGACGCCTGCTACCAGAATGGCGTTCTGGTTGCCGGATCGGACCCAGTCCGCGCCCATCCACGAGTCCGCCGATTCGTAGCCCGGGAAGTCACAGTTTTCCTCGTACGGACAACCCGGGTAGATCTCCCGATAGTAGAGAAGATCGATCGCGTCGACTGGATTGTCCGGATCGAAGGCAAAGAGCGCCGGCCCCTGCGAGCCGCCATTGGCCCCCGCCTCGCGAGAGAAACCGGTGACCAGGGTCTTCGAGCCCAGACCCTGGCTGGCGACCCAGTCCGGAGGGAGGGTAAAGAGGTAGGCGCCGAACTTGTTGGGGTGAAACGGATCCGCCCGCGGTCCGATCTCCTCGATCGCCGCGCCTGGTGACCGGTGAAAGACCGGCCCGTACTCGCCGGTCACGTTGTACCAATCTCGGCAGGTCGACGCGGCCTCCTCCCCAACCCCCTCGACTCCGGAGATGTCGGTCGAGCTCCCCGGACATCCGCCGGTCGCCAGCGGGCCTTCAAGCGTCGGAGCTCCGGGCAGATCGTCGAAGACCTGCGACACCAGCGGGACGACCGAGGTCCCGATCCGCCGAACGGCGTAGTCGTAGACATGATCGGTCACCCACAGCCCGCCGTTGGGTGCCGAGCCGAGGTCGGTGAGGTTGTAGGCGCAGGCGTCGTCGTTGCACTGGAGCGTGAAGGCGCCGAGGTAGATAAAATGGTCCTTCGTGATGATGCCACCCTGCGCTCCAGAGCTGTCCGCGAAGGCGACCGCGAGCATCATTGCGACACCCGTCAGCAGGGTGCGATTCGTCAGCTGCGCCCCGTTGAGAGTATGAATCAGTCGCCTCGACATCGGCTCAGCATACATGCCGGAATCACCTTTCGCTGTTTCCTTTATGAATATCGCAGCTCGGTGGCAATTTGCAATGACATCCGTCACGGCATTGATGTCGTGAAACGACGGTCACGATGAAAGGGTTGTCGGTCAATCCAAGAAAAACGCTCCCACCTCCGAAAGGTGGGAGCAGGTATTTCTCCGGTTGGTTGCGCGCCTTTCAGCGTCTTTGTTGTCAGGCCTTCTGCGGGTCCTGCTGTTCGCTGAGCATGATTGCGGTGGCGGTCAGCATGATGCCGTAGATGACTTTGGATGCGATGTCGGCAACCGTGTAGATGAGCTGCTGTCCGACGATGGTCAGCTCGTACGAGACTCCGGCCTGCATCAAGATCGGAGCGACGTAGGCAATGGGGTACAGCCACCACGCGACGTAGAACAGGGGCAGAATGGCACCGAAGATCTTGCGCGGCGGGCCGTCCATTCGACTCTTGCCATCATTGATGACGCGGGTGATCAGCACCAGCACGTAGATGAAGAAGGCGGTCGACACGAGACCCCAAAAAGCCCAGAGTGTGACGCTTTCGTTGATCCGTCCTGGCTCGTAGAACTGGCCGATATAGCCGGTGATGATCATCAGGGCGCCTGAAATCGAGAACCGTGTCATGTAGCTCGCGCGTGCCGCGCCGACAATGCCGGCCACGAAGAGGATTTGGATCAGAAGCATGGGGACGTCAATCAGCCAGTTGAGATAGCGGTACCCGTTGGTAAAGAGATCCGCCCCCTCCTTGAGAGCGTATCCCTGGCCGTCGAAGGCGTATGCGTTGACCCAGCTCATCTTTTGCGTGTAAAGCAACAGCAGCGCCGAAACCATGACGACGACCGAGATGACGGACGACATCCGAAACTTCGGCAAGCTGTCATTCTTGGTGAGGATGAAGAACAGCATCGCCGCCGCCATTGAAGCGTAGCCGAGCGTCAGTATGTGACTGACGATCTCGAAGCCCTCGACCGAGATCGTGAATGTTTCTAGTTGCATATTTTACTCCCTTGCGTTTTCAAATTTGTCGTTCTGTCGAGTGCGAGTTGACGGTCGGACGCGGAACGGGGTCGAAGTCGAGCCCGTTGCATCCTGCCGCGAGGTCCCATCTGATCCTCGCCGTCAATCGTGCTTCCACAACTCGAACAACTTTCTCGATTTCCTATCCAGCGCTCGGTTTTACAACCTCAGCACCAGGACCGTGAATTCCAGCCGCCGTCGCGGCCGTCTGACACTGAAACTCGGCGGATGCGAAACAACCAGCACTGGGCTGCGCCGCTGACATGATGGATAATCCAAGAATGACGCGATTCACGAAGCTCTTCCAGGACGCGGCAAACCGGCGCCCCCGGGTTCCTTCGACCGTCTCCGTTTCGCTCGGTACGGATGGGACTCGGCCGGCCCCGGAGCGGTCGTGACCGGCCCTCGGGTCGTCATTGTCGGCGCCGGTCTGGCCGGCCTGGTGTGTGCCCGCGTGCTCGAACGGTGCGGCGTCGAGTGCACACTCCTCGAACGCGACACCCGGGTTGGCGGCCGCGTCCAGACCGACACGATCGACGGGTTCAGACTCGACCGCGGCTTTCAGGTGCTGCTCACGGCCTACCCGGAAACCCGGAGCGAGCTCGATTACCGCGACCTCGACCTCCGACCCTTCGACCCCGGTGCAGTGATCGTCACTGGTGGAAGGCAGTTGCTCCTTGCAGATCCCTGGCGGCGACCGATCGAGGCGGTGGGCGCGCTCCTCTCCGGCGCAGTCTCCCCAGGCGACGGGCTGCGCATGGCCCGGTTTCGCGCCCGGGTCCGTCGAGCGGACGGCGGTGGGAATCCGACCGCCGAGCGAACCACCCTCGAGCGTCTCCGAGCCGAGGGATTCTCCGATCGGCTGATCGAAAGTTTTTTCCGTCCGTTTTTCGGGGGAGTGTTCCTCGACAACACCCTCGCCACCTCGGAACGCCAGCTCGAGTTCGTTTTCCGGATGTTCAGCTCGGGCGACATCGCGGTGCCTGCGCTCGGAATGGGGGAGATCACGCGTCAGCTCGCCGACCGACGACTCGGTGATCGTGGT
>CBDTWX010000341.1:0-6384 GCA_965364305.1 uncultured Thermoanaerobaculia bacterium | reverse complement strand
CACGGGCCCGTCCGCTCATAGGTATCACATTCGCGGAGCATTCGGTTCCGTTGCCGGACAACCACTCCCGGCGGTGCGTGACATCGGTCACCGGGACTACTGCAAACGCCTTGCCAGGTTCTGCGCCACGGGAGAGACTCGAGATCCTCGTTGTCGTGCTGCACTGTCCTGCCCAGGGAACACGTCGGGGCGATCGTCGCCCGTCGGTCACCAATCTCGAGGGTTCTCCGATTTGTCAGCGCGCCCCGCGGTCGGTACACTTCGCCCTGTGCTGACGACCGAGCGCCGCCGGATGATCCTGAGTCTCGCCCTGCCCATCATCGGCGGCATGGCCTCTCAGAATGTGCTCAACCTGGTCGACACCGCGATGGTCGGGATGCTCGGAGCGGCCTCCTTGGCGGCGGTCGGGATGGGCAGCTTCGCCAACTTCATGGCGATGGCCTTCATCATGGGGTTGTCGGCGGGGGTTCAAGCGATCGCTGCCAGGCGGGTGGGTGAGGGTCGGTGGGGAGAGACCGCCTGCTCGCTCAACGCCGGTCTTCTGATCGCGATCGCGATCGCCGTGCCCTGGTCGCTGGCGCTCTTCCACTTCGCCGACCGGCTGTTCCCGCTTCTGGTCGAGGATCCCGAGGTCGTGACTCAGGGGGTTCCCTATCTCCGGGCGAGGCTTGCCGGGATGGTGGCGGTCGGGATGAACTTTTCATTTCGCGGATTCTGGAACGGGATCGGTCAGTCGCGGCGATATCTGCAGACCCTCGTGATCATGCACGTCTGCAACGTGATCCTCAACTGGCTCCTCATCTTTGGCCATTTCGGTCTGCCAAAGCTGGGTGCCACCGGGGCCGGGATCGGCACCGCGGCTTCGGGTTTTGTGGGAACCGCCATCTATATTTACCTCGCCCTCCGTCACGCCCGCGGATCCGGCTTCCTGCGCAGCCTCGTGACCCGCAAGACCATCGCGTCGATGCTACGCCTCTCGGTTCCTGCCGGTCTCCAGAGCTTTTTCTTTGCCGCGGGCATGACTGCATTTTTCTGGATCATCGGGCGAATCGGCACCGCCGAGCTCGCCGCGTCAAATGTATTGGTCCAGCTCCTGCTGGTCGTTATTCTCCCCGGTGTTGGCTTCGGACTTGCGGCCGCATCGCTGGTCGGACAGGCCCTCGGTCGGGGTGACCCCGATGATGCGGTCCGCTGGGGATGGGATGTCAGCCGGCTGGCGATGATCATCGTCGGGTTGATCGCCCTGGGCGGGGTCGTGGCACCGGATCTGATGCTCGGCGTTTTTCTCCACGACGAGGAGACCATTGCGCTCGCGAGGTTGCCGCTTCAGATCCTCGGCATTTCGATGGCGGTCGACACTCTGGGCGGTGTGCTCCTCAACGCGTTGCTCGGCGCCGGTGCCAGCCGGCTGGTCATGATTGTCTCGATCGGTTTGCAGTGGGGGGTCTTCCTGCCGGTTGCGTACATCCTCGGACCGATTCTCGGGCTGGGGTTGACGGCCGTTTGGGTTGCCCAGGTTGGCTATCGCACCCTACAGACGGTTGTGGTTGCTCTGATATGGAGAAGTCGGATCTGGATTGACGTCGACGTCTGATGCAATGCCGCGCTGCCCCTTTCATGCCGCAGTGCGCGGTGGTACTCTCTCGCCGCGATCGAAGCTTTTCGGCGCGCGTGCGTATGGTTTGGTGATGAGGTTCTTCGCCAGGAGGACGACGAACCTCATCCGGCAGAACCACCCAACGAATACAGAAAACGCGCGACGATGACGGAGTAGCCCAATGATCTTCAACAACGTGTCGGTCCTGAGCGTCTCCCATGTGGACGCTCCACATCGCGTCACATCGGCGGAGATCCAACGCCAGCTCGAGCCAACGATGAAACGTCTCGGCATCCGAACGGATCTGCTGCGGCAACTGTCCGGAATCATGGAGCGCCGGGTATGGGACGAGGGTGTGATGCCAAGCGACGTGGCGGCGATGGCCGGTGAAAAGGCCCTCGAAAAAGCGGGCATCGACCGCTCGAAGGTGGGAATCCTGATCAACACCTCGGTATGCCGCGACTATCTCGAACCCTCGACCGCCTGCATCGCGCACTCGCAGCTGGGCCTTCCCGATACCTGTATGAACTTCGATCTCGGGAATGCCTGCCTCGGCTTCGTCAACGGAATGGATATGGTCGGCAACCTCATCGATCGAGGAGAGGTGGACTACGGAATTCTGGTCAATGGCGAGACGAGCCGGCAGATTACCGAGTCGACGATCGAGCTTCTCCAGAGCGAAGACATGGATGAAAACACGTTTCGCGAAAATTTCGCGTCCCTGACCCTTGGTTCAGGCGCGGCGGCGATGGTGCTCGGTCGGACAGACCTCGCGCCCGAGGCCCACCCGTTCACCGGCAGCGTCAATCTGGCCGCCACCCAACATTGTCGCCTGTGTGCGGGGAATATCGACCACATGGTGACCAAGACCAAGGAGCTGTTGATGGCCGGGATGGAGCTGGCGGTGCGGACATGGGGGAGGGCGGCCGAGGTTCTCGGCTGGACCGTCGACGCCATTGACCACTACGTCGTTCACCAGGTGAGCAAAGTCCACACCGAGCAGTTTGCGGGCATTCTCGGAATCGACCTCACGAAGATCTTTCGGCTCTACCCCGACTTCGGCAACGTCGGACCGGCCGGGGTGCCGATCGCTCTATCAAAGCTCGAAGAGACGGGCCGCCTTCAGAAGGGTCAGAGGGTGGCGATTCTGGGCATCGGCAGCGGTATCAACTGCACAATGGCCGAGCTGTACTGGTAGCGATTCGCCTTGCGAATCGTTGAGTAAGGCCATGAAGAAGATCGCGGATCGTCTCTACCCGTTCGAACAGAACACGCTCGACCTCGACGGCCTCCGTATGCACTACCTTGACGAGGGTGCTGGCGAGCCGGTGGTTGCGCTCCACGGCAATCCCACGTGGTCCTTTTACTATCGAAATCTCGTCACGGCGCTGCGGGACGATCACCGGGTGGTGGTTCCAGACCATATCGGGTGTGGTTTGTCCGACAAGCCGGGCGACGATCGCTACGACTACACGCTGAGCCGCCGAGTCGAAGATATTGCGCAGCTCGTGGAGGAACTCGACCTCGACGAGATCAACCTCGTGGTGCACGACTGGGGCGGAATGATCGGTCTCGCATGGGCGGTGGCACATCCCGGGCGGATCAAAAGGCTCGTGATCCTCAACACCGCGGCCTTTCCGCTCCCGAAATCGAAGCCCTTTCCGTGGCAGTTGCGGCTTGTGCGAGACACCCCGCTGGGTCCGCTGATGGTCCGAGGCCTCAACCTTTTCAGCCGCGGTGCCGCGCGTGTTGGGTGCACCAGGAAAAAGCTCTCCAAAACCCTGCGCGACGCCTACTGCGCTCCTTACGACAGCTGGGCCGATCGCATCGCGACTCTTCGCTTTGTCCAGGACATTCCGCTGCGTCCGGGTGAATCCGGGTTCGACATCGTTTCGGACACTGCCGGCCGGCTCGACGTATTTCGTGATCGTCCCGTGCTGATCTGCTGGGGCGACAAGGACTTCGTTTTCGACCACCACTTTCTCGCAGTGTGGCAGGAAATTTATCCCCATGCCGAGGTCCACCGCTTCGCCGATTGCGGGCACTACATCCTCGAGGACGCCTCGGAGGAGATCATTCCCCTCGTCAAACAGTTCCTGATGGCCACCTGAAGCTCGATCGGATCGAGCATCGAGAAACGAGATTCTCGGAATCGTGGTTCAATGGCCGACGTTGGGTAAACGATGACTGGAAAATCGAATATCGCTGAATACCTGCCGGAAATGGCGGCTCGGCAGCCGGATACCACTGCAATCGTTTGCCCATGGGGTCGCCGCGGCGGCCGGTTGACCTACCACGAGCTCGAGACCCGATCGAACGACATCGCGCGCGGTCTCGAGGCCGTGGGCATCGGCCGTGGTGTCCGCACCGTCCTGATGGTGCCCCCGGGTCTCGACCTTTTCGCGATCGCGTTCGCCCTCTTCAAGGCCGGTGGGGTGCCGGTGCTGGTCGATCCCGGAATCGGTCTGAAGCACCTCAAGGCGTGTCTCGGCAATGCTCAGCCCGAAGCGTTTATCGGCGTGCCCAAGGCACAGGCGGCGCGGGTTCTTCTAGGATGGGCGCGGTCGTCCGTGAAGACCGCGATCACCGTCGGCAAGCGGCTCTTTTGGGGTGGGCGGAGCTTGCGTCAGGTGGAGATGTTGGGTGCTCGAAAATCCTCCGAGGCCGTCGCAGCCACCGGTGCCGAGGACGTCGCCGCGATCGTCTTCACCTCGGGGAGCACCGGCCCACCGAAGGGCGTGGTCTACAGACACGGGAACTTTCTGGCCCAGGTCGAGGCCATTCGCGATGCGTATGGGATCGAACCAGGCGAGGTCAACCTGCCCACGTTCCCGCTCTTTGCTCTCTTCGATCCAGCCCTGGGCATGACCTCGATCATTCCCGATATGGACCCCACACGACCCGCAAAGGTCGACCCACGGAAGATCATCGAGCCGATTCGCGAGTTCGGCGTGACCACGATGTTCGGCTCACCTGCCCTCCTCGACACCGTCGGTCGATGGGGTGTTGCTCACGGCGTCGAACTGCCCACGGTGCGCCGCGTCATCTCGGCAGGAGCGCCGGTTCCTCCGAGGATCATCGAGCGATTCCAGAAGCTCCTGACCGGCGGCGGGGCCATCCACACGCCTTACGGTGCCACTGAATCGCTCCCGGTGGCCACGACCTCGAGCCTCGAGATCCTTTCCGACACCCGTCACGGGACGGACCGTGGGGAAGGGACCTGCGTCGGCCGACCGGTGGACTCCATCGAGGCGGCGATCATCCGGATCGACGACCGACCGATCGGGTCGTGGAGCAAAGACCTCACGGTCGAGCGGGGGGTGGTGGGGGAGATCGTTGTCAAGGGGCCGCAGGTGACCCGCGAGTACTTCAACGCCTCCCGCCACACCGAGCTCGCCAAGATCTCGGACGGAGAGAGCGTGCGGCACCGGATGGGCGATCTCGGTTACTTCGACGGAAGGGGTCGCCTCTGGTTCTGCGGCCGCAAGACTCAACGCGTGCGCACCGTCGATGGCACTCTCTACACCGTGCCGTGTGAATCGGTCTTTAACACCCACCCGGAGGTCTTTCGCACCGCGCTGGTCGGCGTCGGCGAGGCCGGTCAGGAGCTCCCCGTGTTGTGCGTAGAGCTCGAACCCGGGATCAAAAGAACGCAGCAGGCGCGAATCCGGGACGAGCTGATGGAGATCGGCCGCGATTTCGACCATACAAAATCCATCACCACCGTGCTCTTTCATCCGGCCTTTCCGGTCGATATTCGGCACAACGCCAAGATCGGACGATCGGCCCTGGCCGCCTGGGCGGAACCACGGGTGCCCGGATGAAGTCGCTGGTCACCGGTGGCGGCGGCTTCCTCGGCGGGGGGATCGTCCGCCGGCTCGTCGAGCGTGGGATGGAGGTGCGGACCTTTCAGCGGCGGAGCTACGGTTGGCTTGCGGATCTCGGTGTCAAGCAGATCTGTGGTGACATTGCCGACCCGGGGGCGGTAGAGCTCGCGGTCGATGGGTGTGAGGTGGTCTTCCACGTCGCGGCTCGAGTCGAGATGTGGGGAGCCTTCGCTCCCTTTTATCAGACCAACGTAGTCGGCACGGAAAATGTCCTCGCGGCGATGCGCAAGGGTGGTGTCCGCAAGCTCGTCTACACGAGCTCGCCGAGCGTCGTGCACGGTCGTAACGATCTCGAGGGCGTTGACGAGTCGGTGCCCTACCCGGATGTTTTCGAAGCAGCCTATCCGCAGACCAAGGCGATGGCCGAGATGGCCGTGCTCGCGGCCAATGGACAGGACCTCGCGACGGTCGCGCTGCGGCCGCACCTGATCTGGGGCCCGGGGGACACCAATTTGGTGCCGCAGCTGGTGGCCCGGGCGCGTGCCGGCCAGCTGCGATTCGTCGGCGGTGGCGAAAACCTCGTGGATACAGTGTTTATCGACAATGCCGTCGACGCCCACATTTTGGCTGCCGACACTCTTGCTCCGGGCTCGCCATGCGCCGGCCGGGCGTACTTCATCAGCAACGGCGATCCATGGCCGCTCAGAAAGATCGTCAATGGAATACTGGGCGCCGCCGGTTTACCCCCGGAGGGTCGAAGCGTTCCGCTGGCGGTGGCCGTTGCCGCGGGAAAGGTCTTCGAAGCAATTCACCGCGTGCTGCCAAGCGGAGGCGGGCCGCGAATGACGCCTTTCATTGCTCGCAACCTCGCCACCGCCCACTGGTACGACATTTCGGCTGCGCGGCGGGACCTCGGTTACGAACCTGTCGTGTCGATCGAGGAAGGACTGCGCAGGCTGG
>CBDTWX010000340.1:0-6405 GCA_965364305.1 uncultured Thermoanaerobaculia bacterium | reverse complement strand
GGCGCCCGGTCAGGTTCCTGCCCGCAGCTTCCAAGTCGCAAAAAGTCGGAGCGCTTCGGGGTGGTCCGGTTCACCGGCCAGCTGCTTGCCAAGCAGGTGAACGAAACCGCGATGGAGATCGCCAGGCGGTCCGGAATCGACGACGTGACCGACATTCCAGTCGGATACCCGGTGAAAATCCCCCTCGATCTTCTCCTTCCAGAACACCTGCCTCTGGATAGCCCCGAGCGACTCGCGTGGGCTGAAGAGCAGCGGGAGCTCGGACGCTTCCTCGAGGTGGTCCACGCGGCCGATCTGTCGGGCGTCCACGTGATCCTCGATGCCGGTCACGGAGGTAACGACAGTGGGGCAACCGTCGGTGGTCTGTGGGAGGCGACCTACGCGTATGATCTGATGTGCCGCATCAAGACCAATCTCGAACGGCACACCCGAGCCACCGTCTGGACCACCATCAGGTACGAACGGGCCGGGTTCACGGTTCCGAACACCGATCTCCTGAAGCAGCGAAGAGACGCCTACATCCTGACGCGACCCAGGTACCTGCTCGCGGAATCGGTTTTGGGGGTTCACCTTCGTTGGTACCTGACCAACGACATCATCCTCAACCGGCTGGGTTCGAGCGTCCCTCGCTCGAAGACGGTCTTTCTCTCGGTGCACGCCGACTCGCTCCACCCGAGCGTTCGCGGGGCCATGGTGTACGTTCCCTCTCGCTATCTCAGACCGAAAAAACCGTTTACGGTGAAGCGGCGGGATATCAGGAAGTATGCCGAGTATCGCAACCACCCGACGGTTCGACTCGGGCCTGAGTTCAAGGCGCGGGTCGAGGCGTCGTCTCGGCATCTGGCACAGAGCATCGTGGCAAGCCTCGAGCAGAACGAGATCGGCGTCCACCCTTACGAACCGGTTCGCGACCGTGTTCTTCGCGGGCGGTCGAGCTGGGTTCCCGCCGTTCTCCGCTATACAGCGGCCCAAAACGCTGTGCTGGTCGAGGCGTGCAACATGGCCAATCCCGAGGATCGGACGATGCTCCTGCAGGCTGAGTGGCGTGAGAGATTCGCCCGGGCAGTTGTCGAGGGTACGGCGTCGGCCTTCGCCAAGTAAAAGGCCGTATCAGCCGGACTGAGATGTGACCCGCGTCCAGCGGCGACTTGACGAGAGGTACCTTCAGGACCCACATTAAGGGTAGGACTTTTCTTCAACCCGAGCGAGAGGGATGCCATGAGGTCGTATCTAGTTTTGACCGAGAACGGACCGCTCCTCGTGTTGACCTCGAGCTCCAGCATCACCGAGGAGACGCTTCTCGAATCACTCCACAACAAGGGAGTCGACAAGTTCATAGCGTACGAGGTTCCGGTGGATCGGGTGCACGAGTTTTACGGCCTGCCTTTTGAGGTGATTGCTGCCGACCTCGAACGGGGGACGGATTTGCGAGTCATTGATTTCGACGGCCCGCATATCTTCGACTGCCTCTCTTTAGCCGATCTCGGCAAGGACATTCACTACGAGCACTGACCGGCTCGACGTCGAAACCATGGGTGAGGTGATGGAGTGGTCGCACCCTGGGGGAGTTCGCCTAAGATAGAGGAGGGAAGCACCACAGGGAGGATCGCATGCGAGCGTACATCGTGTTCTCGGGAACCGGTCCGATCCTCGTACTGACGACCTACCCCGAGCTCACCGACTCGCGGTTGGTCGCGAAGCTCTCGCACAAGGGAATCGTCAAGTTCATCGCCTACGAGGTGCCCATCGATCGGGTGAAGGCGATCTACGGAGTACCGTACGAGGTGATTGCTGCCGATCTCGAGCACACCGAGGATCTCCGGGTGCTCGATTTCAACGGCCACCACATCTTCAGCCGCTTCTCGTTCGTCGATCTGGGCGAGCCGATCAAGTGTGGAGATTGAAGCCGCCCGGCCAAGTCGGAATTCGGAATTCGGAATTCGGAATTCGCGCCCACCCGGATCACAACGTTGTAACGTTGAACGTTCAAACGTTCGAACGTTCCGCCCACCCGCGACCGCATCAAATTTTGAATTTTGAATTTTGAGTTTTGAATTCCCGCCCGTCCCTTCCAGTAGATTTCGAATTTCGAATTTCGAATTTCGGATTTCGAATTTGCCGCCCGCCCACCCAGATCACAACGTTAGAACGTTAAAACGTTAGAACGTTCGGCTCACCCGGAAAATAGGGAGGTGAATAGAGACTGGAGGTTTCCAGCAGCGGAAGAAATCAGTGGCAGGGATAGCATCAGGGTCAGCGACAGGTTCAGCGGCAACAATCAGAGCCAATGGCAGTATTCAGTAACAGCGTCAGCATCGGCCTCATACACTCTGAACACTGCCCCTGAAGGCTCTCGCTGAGGCTGACACCGTCACTGATTCTGGTTTTCGCCTCTGACCGCTGCCCCTGACCACTGCATCTGACACCTGTCGCTGTATCTGATTCCTGCCCCTGATTGCTGTGCCTGATGCCTGCCGCTGCCCACTGTTCCTGGCACCTGCCCACCGCCCACTGTCGCTGTCTACCGCCGCTGTGCCTCCTTCAGTCGTCCCCAAAAATCGAGATCGTGAGCCTCGAAAAGCTCCGGCAGGCGATGGATGGGAAGTCCGACGACGGTGTGGGGCGATCCCTCCACCGAGGCCACCAGAAGGCCACCGAGCCCCTGGATGGCATAGGCGCCGGCCTTGTCGAGTGGTTCGCCCGTCGCTACATACCAACGGATTGTCGAGTCTTCCAAGACAACAAAGCGCACCGTCGCGGTGTCGACCAATTCGTGACTCGACCCTTGGTTGACCATGGAGAGAGCTGTGTGGACGAAGTGCTCACGGCCCGACAGCGAGCGGAGCATCTCCTCTGCCTCGAGTCCCGATCTGGGTTTACCGAGGATCGTACCGTCGACGTCCACAACCGTATCGGCACCGAGGACTGGTTCATCCGGGCATCGGTGTGACGCCTCGATCGCCTTGTCCCGAGCCGCTCTCCGGGCAAACGAGACCGGATTCTCCGCGGCCCTTGGGGTCTCGTCAACATCTGTGGGGACCACTCGAAAGGGCAGCCCGATGATCTCGAGGAGCTGACGTCTGCGCGGTGAGGCGCTCGCGAGGACGAGGCTCGAATTCGGTTTCGTAGCTGCGTCAGACCGCATTCACGCTACACGCTCGGTTTGACGACGACCACGGACTCGGTGCGGTCGAGGATTTCGACGACGCAGCCGACAGGGATCGGTTCGTGCATATCCGTTCGTGCCGCCAGCTTGAGCTGTGTACCTTCCAGCGAGACCTCCACCTGTCCGTATCCGTTGGCCGGGATCTCCCGCACCACACGGACTTTCTGGAGATCATCGCTGAGCTGTTCGCTCGGGTCACAGACGCGGTAGAGCCAGGTTCTCAGGGCAAAAATGCCGAAAATGCCGGCTCCCGCACCGACCGCCATCACGCGCGGCGGCGCCAGTGATGTCAGCCCATGAACCACCAGGCTGCCGAGCCCGAAAAGTGTGAGAAATGACGCCAACAGATCCGCGGCCGGATACCGCAGACCGCGAAGGTGTTCGTGAGACGGTACGACCACGTTGTCGCAGAGCTCGCTAGGGTGCAGTAGCCGTCGCGCGAACCCGCTTACCAGGGAGAGAGTGAAGCCACCTAGAAAGATGAGCAAATAGGCAAATCCCCAAGTCACCGGGACAGTATAGCCTGAAACAACGCCTCACCAACTCGGATTTCGGACTTCGGTTTCATGTCGGTTCCGGTTGAAGATTGCCTCACTGGGGAGGAAACCGAAATCCGAAATCTGAGGAAGGGCTCAAGATTGAGGACGGGTCACAGCAGCGGGTCCAACCCATTCGGCATGAAACGATCGATGTCCTCGGGGAGTGGGCAGACGACGCGGAGTTTCTCGGCGGTTTTGGGGTGGGGGAGGGTCAGGGAAGCGGCGTGGAGGAGAGGGCGGGCGACCTCGGCCGCCCGAGCCGACCGGTAGAGCCGGTCGCCGAGAACCGGATAGCCGATCGCGGTGAGGTGAACTCGCACCTGGTGGGTTCGGCCGCTGAGGAGTCGGCAGCGAACGATCGAAAGGCCCCCCTCGAGTCGCGCCACGACGTTGACATGTGTTTGGGCAGGTTTGCCGTCCGTATGGCAACGAAATCGCCAGCGATGGCTCGGGTCGCGCCCAATCGGCCGGTCGATCTCGATTGCGTCACTGGTCGGATGTCCTTCAACGACAGCAATGTAGAGGCGCTCGACCTGGCCAGAGGACCAGAGGTCCGAGATCGAAGGGAGGACCTCTGGATCGCGAGCGAAAAGCACGGCGCCGCTGGTAACCCGATCGAGGCGATGGACCATCCGCAGGAACGGTCGGCGCCCTTCTCGGCCGGCAGTTGCGAGCAGGATCTGCTGATCGAAGGACAGCTCGTCACGCGGCTGGTTTTCGGCCGACTGCGAGAGGATGCCCGCGGGCTTGGTCGCCACCATCAGCGAAGGATCCTCGAAAAGGACATCGGGCGGTTTGATGTCCGGAATCGCCAGCTCCCCCAACTCGGCCGGAGGAAGGAGCACATCGACGACATCCCCTGTCTCCAGCGCGCGCGACTGGACGCGGAGTACGATCCCGTTTCGCAGCACCAGACCTTCGCCGATCAACCTCCGCGCCGCACGGCGACTCAACTCGGTCGATCCGGCGAGGAACACGTCGAGCCGCTCTCCGAGCCGCCTGGGGCCCACGAGAAGCCTCGTTGTGGTTTGCGGTTTTGCGTCCTTCACATTTCCGGTTTGATAACGGTTGTCGCCGGCAGGGCGCGGGTGCGTGCCCACGAACGAATGGCTTTGAGCTGCTCCTCCATCGTTTTCGACAACGGTATCGTTTTGGAAAACGACGAGAGAAGGTCGTTTTGAGAGACCTCGACACCCCTCGCGTGACCGGTGATTCGGGCCGACTTCACCGCCTGCTCGATCTCGGCGCCGTTCCAGTTGCGAGTGGCGGAGGCGAGAAGGATGAGGTCGTACTTCGCCGCGTCCATATCGTTTCGGGCGAGGTGGATCGACATGATCTCCTTGCGTTCCTCGTCATTTGGCAGATCGACAAAGAAGACCTGATCGAACCGGCCCTTGCGGAGGATTTCCGCCGGCAGCAGATTGATGCGGTTCGCCGTGGCGGCTACAAAGACATCGGATCGGTGTTCCTGCATCCAGGTGAGAAAGGTCGAGAATATTCGCGTGTTGGATCCGGTTTCGCCCTCGTGATAGCCGGCGATGCCCATCTCGATCTCGTCGATCCACAGCACGGCCGGCGCCACCGATTCGACCGCCTCGAGAGCGCGATGGAAGATCCACTCGGCGGAACCCTGTACGCCCGCAAAGACGAGGTTCATGTCGAGGCGGAACAGCGGCAGCTTCCACCGGCGGGCGATCACCTTCACAGCTAGGCTCTTGCCGCAACCGGAGATGCCCATCAGCAGCACACCGCGAGGCCGAGGCAAACCCTGTCTTCGGGCCTCTGGGAGAAAGAGCGTGCTTCGCTCCGCCACCCAGCCCTTGAGCTGGTCGAGGCCGCCGAGCTCGGCAAGAGATTCATCTGGCGGTACGAACTCGAGGATTCCCTCCTTGCGGGTGATCTGCTCTTTCTCTTCGAGCACCTCACGGAAAAAACCTTCACCGATCTCGGTGTGACGGTCGAGGAGCCGTCGCAGGAGATGTTCGGCCTCGGTCAGCGACATGCCCTTGAGTGAGGCGGTGAGGCGATCGAGGGCTTGCGGATCGACATTCCTCCCTTCGAGCAGCGACTGGATCAAGGTTTGGAGCTCCCTCTCGTCCGGAAACATCGAGATGACGACATAGCTCAGCGGCTTGATCGACTCCGGCAGGTCCGCACTGTATTGCAGAAGAAACAGGAATCGGCCCGTGTTCCGGATCTTCATCGCGGTGTCGCGAAGACGGCGACGGATCTGCCGGTCCTCGAGCAATCCTTCGAAATCCTTCAACAGGTACAGGCCCTTTGGAGCGTCGGCGGCGATCCAACCGAGCGCCTCCATCGGATCCTGGTGGTTGTCGGCGCCTTGGCCGACAAAACCGTCGACGCAGTTCCAGATGATCACCGGTAGCTGTTCGGGCTTGGCGGATGCCGCGAACATCTTGAGCAGTCGTTCCTGGCGGTCCTCTTCCGGGCTCACCAGGATCGTGATCGGATAGGCCGACGCGAGGGCGGTGCGGATCTGGTCGATTGTGCTGCGCATGCCAGCTTTATTGTATAGGAGAGTCGTGGTTGGATCCGCTGAACGAGCGTCCGGCTCTTCGTACTGCCCGCATCGCGCGAGGCTGCCACCCGTCGCGGAAACGCCAAAGAATCACGGCCGCCAAGGCGGTCACGAGGGAGACCGCCATCCACACGCCGACGATCCTGGCGGTTTCGGCCGAG
>CBDTWX010000339.1:0-6427 GCA_965364305.1 uncultured Thermoanaerobaculia bacterium | reverse complement strand
GACAACGTGTCGGTCAAGGTCAACGCGGTGGTCTACTTCCGGGTCATGAACCCGGTCAAGTCTGTGATCGAGGTAGAGAACTACGTCTACGCCACCTCGCAGCTCGCCCAGACCACCCTGCGGGCGGTCCTCGGCGAGGTCGAGCTCGATGACCTGCTGAGCGGACGTGAGAGTCTCAACGTCCGCCTCCAGGAGATCATCGACCAGCACTCCGATCCGTGGGGCGTCAAGGTGTCGATGGTCGAGGTCAAGCATGTGGACCTGCCGCCCGATATGCAGCGCGCGATCGCCAAGCAGGCCGAGGCTGAGCGCGAGAAACGGGCCAAGATCATCCACGCGGAAGGTGAGCTCACCGCCTCGGTGAAGCTGAGGGAAGCGGCGGATGTGATGGCGAAGAACCCGATCACGATTCAGCTGCGCTACATGCAGACCCTGGCCGAGATCTCAACAGAGAACGCGTCGACGATTGTTTTTCCGATGCCGATGTCGATGCTGGAAGGCCTGGCAAAACTCGCGAAGGACAACGGATGACGCCTTTGATACGGTGACCGTCGCGGCGGAAATGATCGGGCTGTACACCGCCTACCCTCTGCCGGACTGAGAGAGTAAATGAGCCGAAGCTACTACGTGATTGAACTCAGTGCGCGCTGGCTGACCGTGCTGCTGATCGCATTGGCCCTCGTCATGGTGCTCGCGTTCGCCCTCGGCTACGGCGCTGCGTGGTCGGTCCTTTCGAGCGAAAAAACCCGTCAGGGGGTGGCGGTCGCCACCGCGACCGTCGTGCCTACCGACATTCCGGAGGTGGTGATTCCGACCGGCATCGCCCCCGCCACCGAGAGACCCGCGCCGACCGCTCCGGCGACACCGACGGCAACCGTGACACCGGTTCCGCCCACGCCGACGCGAACCAAAGTGCCGACGCCGGAAAAGGTCGAGTTCTTCGTCCAGGTGCTGGCCTCGACCAGCAGCGACTCGGTGGCCGCAGCCCGGACCAAGCTCGAAGAAAACGGGTTCTCGGGTGACTACCAACATCTGATCACGCTGCAGGAACCTGGCACCGGCACGCTGTTCAAGCTCCGCGTGGGCCCGTTCCCGGATCGCAGCTCGGCGGACCGGGTAGCTCAAAGAATGAGTGCGGCGGGCTTCCCCGACTCCTGGGTGGTTGTCGAATGACGTTTGGCGGCAGGGCTCCGGGGCCGGCGCTGCCGGGTTGGATTCGCGCGCGACGGCTGGAGCTCGGTGAGCTGCACGAGATCAAGAAGCGCATGCGGTCGGGCGGGCTTCACACGGTCTGTGAGGAGGCGCGGTGCCCGAACCGATCCGAGTGCTTCTCCCGCGGCACGGCGACCTTTCTCATCAACGGCCGGATCTGTACCCGGAACTGCTCCTATTGCTCGATCGCCCACGGCCGGCCCGCACCACTCGATCCCGAGGAGCCGCGCCAGCTCGTCGAGGCGGCGGTCGAGATGGGCCTTCAGCACGTCGTGATCACCGCCGTCGATCGAGATGATCTGCCCGATGGCGGAGCGTCCGGGTTCGTCGACTGCGTGCGGCTCCTCCGTGAGCTCCCCGAGCCACCAAAAATAGAGGTTCTGACCCCCGATTTTCGCGGTGATCTCTCGGCTGTCGACCGGGTCGTCGCCGCCGGGCCCGAGGTCTACAACCATAACGTGGAGACCGTGCCGCGACTGTACCGTGAGGTGCGGCGGTCGGGGCGCTACGAGTGGGCGATGGAGGTGCTGCGGCGGGTGGCCGATCGCGATCCGTCAATGCTCCGGAAATCGGGTCTGATGGTGGGGCTCGGCGAGACCCGCGACGAGGTGGTTCAGGTCCTTCACGATCTTCGCGACGCCGGGTGCCAGGCGGTGACCATCGGCCAATACCTCCAGCCGACCCCACGACAGGTCGGGGTCGCACGATTCTGGAGTCCGGAGGAGTTCACCGATCTCGAGAAGGTGGGCGCCGATCTCGGGCTCGAGATCTTTGCCGGGCCCTTCGTGCGCTCCTCCTACCGCGCCGAGGAGGCGTTCCTCAAGGTGGTCGGCCAAGGATGAGGCGTCGAGCCACAAAGGAGAATGCGCCCGGCCGGACCACCAGTGTCGCCCCTCGGCGGAGAGGAGAGAAAGTTTCCCGACGCTTGGTTTTTCCCCATGCACGACTTAGATCCTGAGGATGGGATTGCGCACTATCACGTCCAGTCTGAGCTAGCCTGGACTATTCACCAATCTTCGGCTGCAAGGCCCGATGCACCGCACCCAGCGCCGTATTCTCGCCTCGGGGTGCTCGACGTACTGTCACGTACGCCTCCGCGCCCCTCGGGTCGAAAACGACCCTGGGCACGTCACCTCGAACCTTTCGCTTCGAACGCTGGTGAATAGTCCGGGCGAGAGGAGGGGATGGCCATCGATGCTTGTATTTGCAGTTTGACCTCATATACTGAGAAAAAGCAATCGCTGGAGGCGAGAATGTGTCGCAAAAATCTCTGCGTGATTCTTGGCGGTGTCTTCATTCTCATCGCTGTTGCGGCTCCGGCGGCCGACACGGTCTATTTCCAATGGGACTTCGAGGCGACAAACGGCGGTTTCCAGTCATCACGGCTCCCGGGGCAAGACGGTTGGGAGTGGGGCGTGCCGACCGACCCCGACGGTCCCCCGGCGTACAGTGGGATCAAGCTGTGGGGAACAAACCTCTCGAGCGAGTTGCCAGACTACCAAGCCACATATGAGCTGAGAGTCAATGTGACCTTGCCCCAAAGCCCGAGCACCGGTCTGTTTCTGAAGTGGTGGGATTGGTTCGGTGTTGACGGAGAAGATACACGGGAGGTCCAGGTCGAGATTGGCGACGATACCACGACCATTTGGGCGACTGCAGGGCAGTTCGGGGACCCAACTCAGCCCTATTGGCAATATCAGCAGGCCGATATTTCGCAGTGGGCCGGCAGCAACGTGGACATCGTTTTCGTGCTGTATGTCTGCTGCCAACCTCCCGGCATCGAAGGCTGGTATATCGACGACGTCAGCATCGTTGGAGCCGAGTATTCCGTGTGGCACTTCGAGTTCGACGACGGGGGCTTCACCGCGGATCAGTATTCAAGCGGCGGCGACTGGGAGTGGGGAGATCCTACCTATCCTTCAGAGCTCACGGCAGCGCACAGTGGCTTCAAAGTGTGGGGCACCAAGCTCGATGGCCCGGCCCTCGAGGGTGGGGGGCAGATTCACGATCTCAGGCGGGAGATCGGAGTTCACCCCGGCGGCGCGGTGCTGCGCTGGTGGGATTGGAACAAGGATGAGAGTCTGAATCTCGTGGACTATCGCTCGGTAAACGTCGACGATGGCATCGTGTGGACCGAGCTCATGAACCAGATGGGGAACCAGCTCGTATGGAAACGCCACCAGATTGACCTTTCGCCCTGGGCGGGCCAGAGGGTCGACGTCGTATTCAGACTTTATGCCTGCTGTACAGATCCCGGGCCGGACGGCTGGTACATCGATGATGTCCAGCTCGCTCCGCCCAGCATCTTCGATGACGGTTTCGAATCTGGCGATCTCACGACATGGTCGAGTTCGGTGCCCTAGCTTCAAGAAGGGTTGTTTGGCGGTGCAGCCGAGACGGCCGCACCACAAAGCTCACTCCGAACCAAAACTGTGCCTGAAACATCGGTGCCTGGTACCTTTATGAGTGAAGGACCTGCGACGTTGCCACCCCGTCAGGGCACGGAGTCGGACCACTGCGAAAGATCGCCGGACTCGAAGCCGTCAGCGAAAATCCACAGCGAGATCCAGTCGGAGCTGAGGTCCGAGGCGGGTTCCAGATCGAGCACGATGTCGTGAGCGCGGTCCTCGACCTGGCTGACTTCAAGTCCACTGGCAGGGTCGAGACGAAGGGTGACTCTGATCTGTGCGATGTCCACCGAGGCCGCGGTGGCGGCCATCTCGAGAACGATGAAGTAGGTCCTCGGAGTGCCGTGCTCGACGCGTACATTGTCGGAGCCGTCGAACATAGTGAAGGGCATCGTGCCGTCGATCACGGTCGTCGGAACGATCCAGCAACACTTGGGCTCGGTGGCAGGGTCGAAGGTTCCCGAGTGGTCCGCATCTTCGTGCAGCGAGATCGCATCGAACAGATCGCCCACAACCGAGCCGGTCATCGGCACGCCAGGCGCGGTCTCGAAGTATAGTTCGAGCCGAGAGAGCTCCACCGGTGAGTCGCCCGAGCGGCCGCGGTGGGTGACCGTGAACCGGAAGACATCGACGAGGTCCCCCGGTCCACCGCCGCCCGACCCGGTCAGCACCGCCGAGATCGCGGCCTGCCCGCCGCGGTTCTCGAACCACGCCACCTCGCTGTCTGAAAACGACACGGCGGCGACGTCGAGATCGCCGTCGCCGTCGAGGTCGGTGATCGCGACGGATCGCGGACCGTTGTGGGCGGTCGAGATGGTCCGTTCCGTCCAATCCCATGGCGACGTGCCGCCGTTGTCGAACCACACGATCTCGTCGTCATCGGATCCGGCGGCGACGATGTCGGCGTCGCCATCGCGATCGAGGTCGTCGACCGCGACCGCCCCGGCTCCTCCGAGCGTGCCGGTGATGAGATACGCCGACCACATCGAGGTGAAGTTGTTCGACAGCCACGACACGCTGTCATTGTTCTCGCCCGCCACCACCGCGTCGACGCTGCCATCCCGGTCGATGTCGGCCGCGCACACCGCGCGCGGACCGTCGGCGGCGTAGGTCGCGTCGTAGGCCCAGAACGACGGCGTCGTGGCGCTGTCGTTCCACAGCCAGAACACGATGTCCTGGCCGCGGGTGGCGGTCAGGATGTCGACCTCGCCGTGGTGGTGCAGGTCCTCGGCCCATACCGTCATGGGATCGTAGACGTTGTCGTACATCGTGAGCGGGCTGAAGACAGGCGGCGACGCCCCGGAGTTGCGGTACCAGCGCAGGGTGTCGTCGTCCATCGAACCGGAGACGACATCGAGATCGCCGTCGCTGTCGAGGTCGGCGGTGTCCAGCGACACCGGACCGTCGGCCACGGTGGTGACGCTGCGGGCGGTGAACGACGGTGGTGCGCCGCCGTTGCTGTCGTGCCAGTAGATCGCGTCGTAGGTGGCCCCGGGTAGGAGGTCGTTGTACGCGCTGACCGCGTCGAGATCACCGTCGTGGTCGAGGTCGGCCAGCGTGACCGCCTCGGTGTAGCGGTTGACCGCGGCGGTGTAGAGCGCGCGGGTGACGAATGAGCCTGATCCGGCGAGGTCGTTGTCATACCACCGCACGGTCCGGTCCCAGAACGACGACACCACCAGGTCGGGGTCGCCGTCCCGGTCGAGATCCCCGACCTCGAGATCGTTGGGTCCGCTACCGGAAACAGTGCTGATGACGTGCCGGGTGTCGAGCAGTGCGCTACGGTGGATGGTGTCGTTGCGGTACCAGTACACGTGGTTGCCATCGTAGTCCGCGGTGGACAGATCACCGTCGCCGTCGCCGTCGAGGTCGGCGAACACGATTTCCCGCACCCAGCCGGCCGGAACCGCGATCACGTGGCGCGTCCACGTCGTGCCGAGACCGTCGGTGTTCTCGTGCCACGCCAGCACGTCGTCGGAATCTGAGGCCGCGAGCACGTCGACATCGCCGTCGGCGTCGACGTCCGCGCTGGAAACCGCCCACGCGAACCCCGCGGTGTTCGTGATCAGCAGCGACGTCCAGCTGGTCCCGGAACCGTCGTCATTGCGATACCAGCGCACCGAATTGTCGAAGGCGCCGGTCGCCAGCAGGTCCATGTCGCCGTCACCATCGAGGTCGCCGGCCGACACCTGCCTGGGTGCGTTCGGCTGCCCGTCCGAGACGATCCTCGGAGTGAAGCCGAGCGGAGAGCCGCCGGCGTTGACCAGCATTCCGATACGGTCATCGTCGGTGGATGCCCACACGATGTCGAGCGCGCCGTCACCGGTGATATCCGCGACTGCGATTCGTATCGGCTCGTCCGCGAGGTTGGGCGCCACGATCGGTGGAGCATGAAGCAGGATGTGCTTGGCGAAGGTGGGGTCCGACAAGCCGTCGTTCTCGTACCAGGACACCTCGTTGTCGTGCGCCGAGCACGACACGACGTCCACATCACCGTCCCCGTCCAGGTCGCCGGTCGCGACGCTGCGAGCGTAGTCAGCGGCCGAAGTAAGGGTAGTCGGAGTGGGGTCGAAGCTCGGTGGCGAGCCGCCGAGATTCTCGTACCAGCGGACGGAATCGTCCTCGGCGGACGCCGAGACGAGGTCCAGGTCGCCGTCGTCGTCGAGGTCCGCAGCGGCTACGGACTCCGCTCCGTCGGCGTCCGAGAACACGACGTGCTCGGCCCAGGATGTGCCGTCACCCGAGGTGTTCTCGAGCCAACCGACAGCGTCGCCCTGGAACCAGGCGACCAACAGATCGAGGTCTCC
>CBDTWX010000338.1:0-6442 GCA_965364305.1 uncultured Thermoanaerobaculia bacterium | reverse complement strand
ATACTTGCGCTTCGCCGCCCTCGTCACGAAACCTGGTGAGAAGTACGGGCTAGTCACGAATCCTGGTGAGAAGTACGGGTTAGACTGGGCGCCGCCCCTCAGGTGCAGCAATCCGTCGGTCGATCGTCCGCGACTCGCGTGAAGGCTACCAGCTGTGATGCACCGACGGCCGAATGAGCCGGTCGTAGATTGAATTCACCGCAGCCATGGTCTGCTCCGAAAGGGCAGGCAGGTCGGCGGCAATCACGTTTTGTTCAACCTGATCCGGGCGCTTGGCCCCAGGGATCGCACATGTCACTGCCTCGAACATCAGAATCCACCGCAGGGCAAATTGGGCCAAACTCACACCTGGGGGACAAAGCTTCCTGAGCTCGTCAACGGCGCTGAGGCCGAGATCGAAATCTACCCCTGAAAAGGTCTCTCCGCGGTCGAATGCGTCACCCTGACGGTTGAATGTCCGGTGGTCGTCGGGGGCGAAAGTACTCTCTGGTGCCAGCTTGCCGGTGAGCAGGCCCGAGGCCAGAGGCACGCGGGCAAGGATGCCAACCTTTTTCCGCTGGGCCTCGTCAAAGAAATGGTCGGCCGGACGATGGCGAAAGAGATTGAAGATGATCTGGACGCTCTGAAGGTTGGGATATTCGAGGGCTTTGAGCGCCTCTTCCACCTTTTCGACGCTGACCCCGTAGTGGCGCACCTTCCCGGCAGTCACCAGGTCGTCCAGTGCTCCAAAGGTCTCCGGCATGTCATAGACCCCGGTTGGCGGACAATGGAGCTGGACCAAATCGAGAGCATCGGTCCGGAGGTTTGCAAGGCTGCGTTCCACGAATGACGAAAGGTTCTCGAAGTTGTATCCCTCCGCGACGTGGGGATCGAGACGGCGGCCGATCTTGGTTGCGATATAGATTGGTTGTCCGTGTTCGCGACGAAATTGAGCCAGAAGACGCTCGCTACGGCCGTCACCATAGCGGTCCGACGTGTCGAAAAAGTTGACTCCGAGCTCGCCGGCCCGGTGCAAAGCCGCCAGGGACTCACTGTCGTCAACCGGGCCCCAGGAGCCGCCGATAGCCCAACATCCGAGGCTTACTGTGGATACCTCCCATCCGGTTTGTCCCAGCTCTCGATATTGCATCGGCGTCCGCCCTCCTCGTGATTGTGGATCTCTCGTGCAGCGACAGAACAGGCGACAGGGTACTACAGGGCTTTTATCACAGGGCATCGCTACCCGATCCGCCAGATTCGAGGATGGTTCCGAAGGTAGGCTGAAGCCCACTCTACTGACTGCTGCCGCTGCTCCTGTTACTGATCGCTGGGGCTGTTCCTGCCCCTGACCCTGGTGCCTGTCGCTACCGCTATGACCTGTCGCATAACATCGATACTCAGGCACCCGGTATTTTTCTGTCGCTACTGCACCCAGGCTGGCGGTTCTTTGCGCCAGGGATCGGGCTCGAGGGCCATCGCTCGGCCGAGCTCGAAGAGCCGCCGCATGTCCCGGGGGTCGAAGGTGCTGGTGTCGGCTTCGGGATGCTCGGGTGGGATGCCGACGTAGTTGAAATCGACACCGTCGCGTTCGGCCAACCTCCAGATTCGAATCAGGTCACCCATCGCGACCGCCTTGAGGACGGTGATCATCGACCGCGAGGCGATGTCGAGCAGCTTGGGCTCCACCTGCCCGGCTTCCGCGTCGATCTGGCTGTTGCGGATGATGTAGATCGCTGACCGATCTGCCGGATCCGGATCGACATGGAGTTCGCGTTGTGCGTCGACGATGTCGACCATCGCGCCCCACAGGAAGAACTCTGCAATCACTCCGCCGTCCACGTGCATCTCGTCGAAGCGCTTCCCGTCCACCTCAACCTCGATGTAGACGGGTGGAAAAGCCACCGGGATGGAGGCCGAGGCGAGTAACACCTGCCGAAAGAGCCTTAACGAACCCGGGCGACCGCTGGCGGCGATGGCTCCCATGTTCCACACCGCGAGCCGCTGGGCGTCGAGGTTGGTAGTGCCGACGAAGAGCCTGCGGCCGCGGAGGTGCTCGGCGGCGATAGCCTGAAGGAGTTCGTTGTCGATCACCTCCTCGAGCTTGATCGCCAGGGGATCGGTGCGGGCGAGCGAGTCCTTTTTGAGCACCGTGAACGGACTTCTGAACCGGTAGATGTCCTTGTTGGTGACAGTGGTGAACACCTCTTCGAGCTTGGCGTCGTAGTCCGAGCCGAGGAAGGCGAACGGCGCGATCAGGGCGCCGGTCGAGATGCCGGTCACGAGCTTGAAGGTAGGGCGGGTACCGGCTTCCGTCCAACCGCTGAGAAAACCGGCGCCGAAGGCGCCATTGGACCCGCCGCCCGAGAGGACCAGCGCCTGCATCGGCAGGCTGCCCGGACCCGACCCGTAAGCCTCCCACGCGTCTCGCACCGATTGGATCAGGTCCTCCTGAAAATGTGGGCTGGGCTCGTCACCCCAGTCGCGGACGTTTGGCATCCCGGGAACGACGGCGCGATCGATATCCGCGATCGGAACCGGCTGCCGCGCGATGCTGGCGCATCCCAAGAGGAGCAGCGGTGCCATCGCCGCCACCATCCGAGTCAAGATATTTGAACGCCTTCCACTCATCAGATCAGAGCCACATTACTGGAGACCGTGAGATCTGCAAAACCGGCGTGAATCTCCCATGCAGAGCCGGTGGGGTCTCGCAGCGACAGTCGTCAGCGACAGGGGTCTGCGGGTGACCACGGCGGCAGAGGTCAGCGGCAGAGATCAACAGCCAGCATCGAGGGGATGGCTGGATCGGGGCACTGTCGAAGGAGCGCTATGGACCAGGCACGGTTGTCGACCACGCCGAGGTATCTCCGGACTCGAACCCATCCTCGAAGAAGCTCGACGTCAGCGAGGTCGACAGATTGTCGATGGTGTAGGCCGGACCGAACCATCCTGAATCGCCGGGAGTGCCGTCGAAGATGACCATGTACGCGGCCAGAGGAGCGTGGACATCGATGACGATCCTCTCGACCGGCTCTTCCGAAGGCCTCGTTCCGGCGGTGAGGTGGGTGGCCAGCACCTGGTCATTCGAATCGAAGACCTCGACTTGAACGAGATCCACTGGAATTGGATTGTCGAACTCGATGCGGGCAACCGGCCGTACGGCTGATGGCTGCGCTGGGTCTACGAACCGAACCACCATCGGCGAATACCAGTCGTGGCTGTGCAGGATTGTCCCGGGAAAACCTTCATATTCGTACGTCTCGGGTGGGGGGTCGGTGCCCAGGCCTTCGAAGATGAATCCGCACGGCACGTATTGGTTGGTGATCTGAGCTCCCGTCGGATGGTCGAACCGGACCTCACACTCAACCGCAAAGGCGCACACGCCAGTCATGGCAACGAGGGACGCGACGAGCGACTTGAGAGATCGCATTTGTTTCTCCTGTGACTTAGTCTCAGTCTTAAAATATAACTGATTTTGGTCAGCGATTGCAAGTGAGGGTGCTTCGAAGCACGGCGTTCTTCCTCACGAAGGCCTGGGGAATGCGCTCACCCGAAAATCTCACTGGATATGGTCCAGTAGCGACGACCCCCATCCGTGCGGCGAGAGACTGACCCTTTCGAGCACGGACCCGAGCTCGGATCTGATGTCCAAGACCTTCGTGGCCGTGCCGGTGTTCTCCGACGGCTTCGAGTCGGGGGACGCCTCCGCGATGGTAGAGGTGGGCTGACTCCCTCCTGTGCCGCCACTCTTCGTTCGTGACACCGCGCCTGCGCTGACCCCGGGTCGAAGAGACGCGCCCCCGGGGCACGGAACGACGGTTTGGTGAGCGGAAACACTTGACAGCACACAGCTCGAGAGTCATCCTCGAGAGGAAGTATCAACAATTGGGGTCGTACTGAGAACGCCTGACATTCAAGGGGGACAGAATGTTTCGTCTGGACATCGCTCGCGTTTCCGTGATCTTGGCGGCGGTCCTCGCCGTCGCTCTCGTGGGCCCGGCTCAGGATCGGACGGAGGGGGCGCCGATGCGACCCTTCGACAAGACCTCATCGCTCGACATCGGGTGGATGGTCGACACGATTCGCGGCGGCATTCCCGCCTTCAGCCACGTGTCGGTGGCGCGGGACGACTTCTGGGACCTCACCTTCATCGTCTACTACGACGCCCTCGGCGGCGATCTCGAGTGGGCGCGGACGGTCTCATCCGGAGGGAATTGCGGACCGGGAAACACCTGGCTGTGCGAGGAACTGGTGACCGTTGGCGATGTCGGCCTCTACAACTCGATCGCCCTCTACAACACCCCCGGTGGGGTGGACGTGATCATCCCCTTTTTCGATGCCACCAACGAAAGGCTGATGTACGTGGACGCCAAAGTGTTCGTGGCCGATGACTCCCTCGTCATGGACACCCACGTGGTGGACATGGGCTTCAACGACCCCGAAGACCGGACAGGCATGTACACCGCCGTCCGCTACGACGACAACCACGATCCATGGATCGCCTACCAAAACGAGACCTACGGTGGTCTGGTTGGGACCCACTACATGATGGCCGAGTGGGCTGGTGACGGTTCGGGTAACTGCGGTTCCGGCGACGTCGCCGGGGACTGGAACTGCTACGACCTCTTCTCGAGCGGACTGGCTCAGACCTTCGGTTCCACCGGTCTGACTATCGACACCGTGAACCGTCCTGTGGTGGCCTACTACGCCTCCGCCTCGGGCGATGCCCTGGCGGCGCGCCGTATCGGTTCGGGGAGCGGCAACTGCGGTCCGGGGAGCGACTGGCAGTGTTTCTCCGTCAGGGGGCGCATCGTGCATCCCGACACCGGCAAGCACGTCGTGCCCTTCACCGATGACGGCTGGCTCTCGCTCTTCTACCAAAACGTCAGCTCGGGAAGTCTCGAACGGGCCACCTACCTCGGTCCCGTTCCCGCCAGCAACTGCGGTTCTGACAGCACCGGACCCGGCCTCGGCAACGAGTGGTTGTGCGAGACCATCGACTCCATGGACGGCGGCTCCATCAAACGCGGTATCTCGGTCGCCGGCGACGCGTCCGGCTTCCCCGTCGTCGCCTATCAGTTCGTCGCCGACCCGGGTCCGGCCCTCCTCCGCGTGGCTCGCCCGGCGGCATCGCCGGGCGTGTCGACAGCCGGCAACTGCGGGCCGGGAAACGCGTGGTTCTGCGACACCGTCGATGGCGACCCGAATCGCAGCGAGGCGGACTCAGTGTCTCTTGCCTTCGGCTCCGAGGGGGCCGGCTACCTCGCCTACCACGAGTGGGACAGTTACAACTTCTTCTACAACCTGAAGTTGGCCACTTTCAAAGAGGAAATCTTTTCCGACGGTTTCGAGGCGGGCGACACCTCCGCGTGGTCGGCGGAGGTGCCGTAAGGCCGGTTCTGCGAGAAGTGCTGGCTGGAAAACATCGCGGCCAGCGACTGACCGAGACTGTGTGCTTTTCCAACTGTAAAGGTGCTCAAAAACAGGGTTAACCAAGCGTCGCCCAGATTCTATCGATACCAACGCCTCAACTGCTCTGTAAACTCCATTTCTCCTGGCACCCGCTCCAGTGTTCGGGGCATTTCCCGAAGATGGAGCTCACGGGACGGCCGTGGACCACGCCGTCGTGTCACCGGACTCGAAGCCGTCGGCGAAGATCTCCGCCGGCAACCAACCCGTATCTGTGTCGGTGGCGGTGTTGTTCGCGAGGTTCGGATCCGGGGCTACCGGCGACGCCAGCACCTCCACCGTGTTGGTCACTCCGTCGGCCCCGCCCGCGGTCACCGTGCCCACTGCCACGAAGGTGACATAGGTCCCCACGGGAAGGTCCACGAACGTGTCGATGTCGCCGCTTCCGGAGGCGGCGCTGCAGCTCCCTCCGCCGTCCTCGAGGCAGTTCCAGAACACCCCGGTGAGGCCGATCGGGAAGTCGTCGATCACCCGTACCGCGTTGGCTGCGGCCAGCCCGGCGTGGTGGCTCACCGTGATGGTGTAGGTCAGCAGCTGTCCCAGTACCACCTGGGTCACCCCATCGTCCTTGGTCACCGCGACATCTGCAGGAATGTCGCAGATCCGAAATGGCGGCGAGACGGCGCTCATGGCGCCGCGTTGGATGGGGCCGCCTGCGTGGAGCGAAGCCTGGTGGGGGACGGTGATCCGGAAGCGGACGTCGTGGCCCCACCGCACCGAGTCGGCGTAGCTGTCCCACACAAACGTGTGGTTCCAGCCGTCCGCATCCGCCGGGAGGTTGGTGGTGCCGCTCCCGCCCGGGTCCTCGGTGGCCCTCTGCCAGCCGGCGCCACCGGCAGCAGAGAACTCGGGGATGATTCTCAGCGCCGGGTCGGACTCCTCGTCGGTCAGGATGTCCTCCACCGTGACGGGCGATTCGAGACACTCTGCAGTGGAGAGGAAAAAGGCCGCATCGGTGGCGCCGGGTCGGGCGGGGAGCGCCGGCGACACCGGGGAC
>CBDTWX010000337.1:0-6448 GCA_965364305.1 uncultured Thermoanaerobaculia bacterium | reverse complement strand
GGCACGTCACCTCGAACCTTTCGCTTCGAACGCTGGTGAATAGTCCGGGCTAGCTTCCGCTGTTCGGATCGTCTCGCGTGAACCGGCCGTTCAGCGACGCGCTAAGGATCCCATGGGGTCGACATGGGTCCGGCGAGTAACTGCAATAGCTGCCGGGGCCGACATATCGGTGTTTTCCAGATAGGATAGCGGTCGCACGCTCATCCTGATGCCATCGGCCGTTGCACGGCGACCTCGGCCATGAACTCAGCCGCCGTCTCACCAATGCCGATCCTGTCGATTGGTAGATGCCGAAATGTCGGCCCCGGCACCCGGTCGAAGGTGTTGCAGGAGGTGGTATCCTGCTGCTACAAGGCAAGAGACAGCGGTCTGCAACCCTGCAGCGATGACATTCGGGTTTTGGGGGTGTCATGAGCGGTTGTCGAAACGGTATTCCGGGAGCGTCTCTGGCGTTTGTGGTCGTAGCGCTGTCAGCGGTTGTCCTGTGCAACGGCACGGCGAGCGCGGAGACATTCACCGTGAACTCGGTCGTCGATTCGGTCGATATCAACCCCGGTGATGGCGCCTGCTCCGGATTCATTCCCGGCCCGATGCTCGGATGCACGCTCCGTGCGGCCATCATGGAGGCAAATGCCCTCTCCGGAGATGACACCATCAACCTTCCGGCCGGAACCTATGTTCTTGCACGGACAGGAGCAGGTGAAGACGCGGGCGAGACCGGAGACCTCGACATCGAGGGCGGGTCAGTCGAGTTAGTTGGAGAAGGCGCGAGCCGGACCATCATCGACGCGAACTGGATCGACCGAGTATTGCATGTCCACGCCGGGACGGCTGTGCGGCTACTCAATCTCACCATTCAGGGAGGGTACGTATATGACGCCGATGGCGGTGGAGTTCTGAACGACGGCTCGGTTACTTTCGAGCACTGTGTTATAAAAAACAACACGGCCTATAGCAGTTTCATGAGCGCCCGCGGCGGCGGTCTTTCTAACACCCGTTTCGCATATGTGACACGTTCCTCTCTCCTGGGTAACACCACCGACTGCGGGTCTATTTGCGACGGCTCCGCCATCTACAGCACCGGCAGCACATTGGAGATCACCGGGTCGACGATATCCGACACGACAGGAGGGAGCTTTAGTGGCATCTATGCAGATGACGCCCGGATTACGAACAGCACGCTGCACAACATCCAGCTCTGGGCACACCTCGTCCATCTCGAGAGCTGCACACTCAGCTTCCCGGGTGGTGAAGCGATCCTTGCGTCCGCCTACCAGACGGTAGTGCTTGCAAATACCCTGGTGCACTCTGAGTGTTCGACGTTTGGCTCACTGGGGGTGATCTCCCAGGGCGGCAACATCGAGAGTCCGGGCAACACGTGCGGCCTCTTGCACCAGACTGATCAGGTGAACATCGCCGACCCGCTCCTCGGGCCCTTGGGGAAAAACGGCGGTAGCACGCAGACATATGCTCTCCTCCCCGGGAGCCCGGCCGTCAACGGTGGTATCAACATTTTCTGTCCCACGGTCGACCAGCGAGGCGCCGCCAGGAACGACGGGACATGCGACGTGGGGTCGTACGAGCACGGTGTCCTCTTCCTGGATGGTTTCGAGTCGGCCGACACGGCAGCCTGGAGCCAGGCCGTAGAATAGGTGCCACCCATTAGAAGCCCCGTGTCAAGTAGGTAGAGCCTTCCCAAACGGGTACCGCCTGCGCCCGACCTTTAGCCGTCGTCGTCGTGGCTGTTGAAGCTGCTGGAAGTTGCGTAGCAGCTTTCCGCAGATTCCATAGCCTTGTTTCGAAACGACATGATGAGAAGCCACCCTCTGATCGTCCTCCGCGGCCGGACCCTCGTTCGAGGAGGTGTCGATCTCAGACCGCACCAGCCACCCATCAGGATCAAGGCGAAGGGATCTTCCCACGAAGGATCCCGGCCCCTGGCGCCATGTGGCGCCCCAGAAAGTCCTTGAGCTCAGCCGGCCGTGTCCAACTGATTGGGAATGAACAGGCTTCGGGCTACCCACGAGGGCGCCAACACCTCCTGACTCACGGCCGACGCGCAGACTGATCGTAGGGCGAGTCGGGCCGGGGCAGGTCCACTCAGGCAAATGGTTTTTCCAGGCACCTATTCTGGCTCCTTCCCCGGCCCTTGTCCTCATCCAAAAGCTTTTATCGGGTCGGACTCCACCTGTCGCGCATCACGTAGTAGGAGTCCCGGGCCAGCTTGTGCGCGAGGCCTCTGACGGCGATGATGCCGTTGGTCTTCGACTTCTTGCGTTGATAGAACCGTTTGGCTCCGTCGTGGTGACGAATCGCAAAATGCGCCGCCTCCGTCCACTTCTTCACATCGTTCGTCGTGGTCGTAAGCC
Source organism: uncultured Thermoanaerobaculia bacterium (assembly GCA_965364305.1). Taxonomy (GTDB): domain Bacteria; phylum Acidobacteriota; class Thermoanaerobaculia; order Thermoanaerobaculales; family Sulfomarinibacteraceae; genus Sulfomarinibacter. The sequence continues at coordinate 4,079 of CBDTWX010000337.1, read as the reverse complement.
CCGTACGGCAGGTAAAGGCTCCCCGCATTGCGAGCAGCATCGAGGACCTCGGCTAAGACCTGCTTTCCCTACTCGAGCGCTTCAAGTCGGGAACGTACTTCGCGCCACCGGTGCGACGAGTGCAGATTGCGAAAGGAGACGGGAGCAAGACCCGCCCGATCGGGATGCCAACCTTTGAGGACAAGGTCCTGCAACGGGCGGTGCTGCTGGGGCATTTCTCGTACTACGGCCTGACCGGTAACGGAAGGGCTCTGAGTGCGTATCGCCATCAGGTCAAGCGAATTTGGCACTTCTGGCTGCGACGAAGGTCGCAACGGCGGTGCCTGAATTGGTGCCGGTTTCACCCTCTTCTGAAGCGCTACCCATTGCCACGACCCAAGGTCGTCCACTCGATCTACCGTCACGCAGCAAACCCATGTGCCTGAGGAGCCGGATGCATGGAAATCTGCACGTCCGGATCCGTGGGGGGCCCGGGCGGGTAACCGCCCGGGTCTACCCGACACCTTTACCTTTATCATCCCATCCTCACATCCAAGCGTGAAGAGGGTTCGGAGAGGTTGCCCCCCACCGAAAACGTGACGCCCATCACATTCGGCAGACTTCCGTTGCAGCGGCGCTGTCTCATCGTCGGCCCTGGCCGCACCTTTTTGCAGATGAGACTCGCATCACTTGTCGTCAACAGCTCGTCCGAGACACACCACGAGCCGTCCCGTGATCCCGGGGCGAATCATAAGGAGACTTGCACTATGTACACGCACCTGCAACTGGCCCGAAACCTGATGATTGCGGCGACCGTTCTGAGCGCCGGCGCCGCCATCGCCCAGACTCCATTCAACCCGGCGGTGAACTACACGATCGGGCCGAGCCCGGGCGGTGTGGCGCTGGCGGACTTCAACGGCGACGGTCTGACCGACATGGCGGTGACAAGCGACGCCGCGAACGACGCGCTGGACAAGGTCAGCATCCTACTCAACACCGGCGGCGGCGTCTTCGGAGCGCCGACCGACGTCTTGATGGGCGACATTTCGGGGGGCACCGGGCCCCACGGCGTGGCCGCCTTGAACGTGGACAACGATTCGGACATCGATCTGGTGGTGACTCTGAAAAAGATCGACAGCATCCAGGTGCTGATCAACACGGCCGGGGTTTTCTCGCTCGGCGCCAGGTTGGACGCTGCCGGAATCCTTCCGCGGGACGTGGTCACCGGTGACCTTGACGGCAACGGTTTCAGCGACGTGGTGACCTCCAATCGGGATTCCAACACTGTGTCAGTCCTGCTCAACGGCTCCGGAGGATTCGCGGCGGCGGTCGCCTACGACGTGGCGATTGGTCCGCGCGGGTTGACGCTCGACGATTTCGACGGCGATCAAAACCTCGACATCGCCGTCGCCGGCGGCAGTGACCGCGAGGTCAGTATGCTGCTCAACAACGGCAGCGGCATCTTTGCAGCGGCCGTCGGTCTGTCCGTCGGTGGAGACCTCCGCCCGGACAGCGTCACCGCAGGGGACTTCGACCGCGACGGAAATATTGATATCGCGGCCAGCACCTCGGGTGGAATCGGCGATTTCGTCTCGATCTTCCTCAGCGCCGGAGGGGCCTCGTTCCCGACCCGAAACGATTACGCGGTAGGCGGGGTCAATCCAAGCGGGATGACGGCCGCAGATTTCGACATTGACGGGCTCACCGACCTCGCCGTCGCCAATCAGGATTCGGCCACCGTTTCCTTTCTCCCGAACCTGGGCGGAGGAGTGCTCGGCACGCCCGCCGGCTCAGCCGTGGGCACCAGCCCTCAGCCGATCGCCGGAGCGGACCTCGACGGGAATGGCAGCCAGGACCTCGCGGTGGTCAACGTCGACTCGGGCACGGTGTCGGTGCTCATGAACCAGGGCACGGGTGTGATCTTCTCCAACGGCTTCGAGTCCGGCACCACAGACGGCTGGTCGTCCGTGGTGCAGTGATCTGGAGTCCGGCCGGCTTCGCCGACCCGAGGCCGGCCGACTCGCTATCGTTGTCGGGGAGGAACTTTCTGAACTTTGTTTTGATACGTCGTGCGGCGGTAGGGGAGTATGCTTTGAGGCCGTCGGGTGAGGAAATTTTTCCTGGCCCCTATTCTATTCGCCTTCACTGCGAGCGGCTGCGCAGCATGGCGTCTCGAGCCGCCTTGTACGCGCTGCCAGGTGGATTCCACCGGGGCCGCGTGTCCGCCGCGGAGACCCGTAGCGCGACCTCGAGCATCAGCTGCACATCCTCGGCGGTCGAATCGAAATCCCAGGTCTCGTCGAACTCGTCCGAAGGCTGGTGATAGCGGGTTGTGTAGTAGTCGGTCCAGACCTCGCGGCCGTAGCCTTCGGGCTTGCCGACAAAGCTCTCTCCGGGGCGCACGCAGAGCGCGGGGATGCCCGCCAGCGCGAAGGGGAAATGGTCGGAGCGGAAGAAGTTGCCCTGCTCCGGCGCAGGGTCGGGGCTGAGGCGCCGGTTCTGCTCCGCCAGCACCGCCACCAGGTCGTCCTGCAGTGTCGACAGGCCCTCGCCGACGATCCAAACGTCCTTGGTGGGGCCGAAGACGTTGACGCCGTCGATATTGATGGCGGCGACGGTTGCTGCAAGTGGCACCACCGGGTTCTCGATGTAGCTGACGACGCCCAGAAAGCCCGACTCCTCCGCCGTGGTCGCGATGAAGAGCGCGGAGCGGCGAGGGGCGGGCTCGGTGGACGCCCACGCGGCGGCGACCTCGAGCAGGGCCGCGGTGCCGACGGCGTTGTCGATGGCCCCGTTGTAGATTGCGTCGCCGTCGATCTCTTCGCCGATGCCCAGGTGGTCCCAGTGGGCGACGAATATGAGGTGCTCTTCGGCCAGCGTCGGGTCCGAGCCTTCAACCGCGCCGACGACGTTGTAGGAGGTGACCTGACGCACGGTGTTGCCGAGGTGCCCTGTGGCAATGAGGCCGAGGTCGACGGCAGAGAATCCATGCTCGGCTGCTGCCGATGCGACCTCATGGGGGTCGAGGCCGGCTGTATTGAAGATCTTTGCCGCGGCGTCACCCGAGATCCAGCCCTGGAACGGCGTTCGCCGCGGCAGCTTGGACCGATCTGCAGTTTGGAGGAACTCGCCTGTCCAACCCTTGATCCTCTCCCAGGAGTATCCGGCCGTGTCGGGATCGTGGATCAGCAGGACTCCGGCGGCGCCGCGTCGCGCGGCCTCCTCGATCTTGTAGGTCCACCTCCCGTAATAGGTCATGGCCTCTCCGTCGAATCGATTCGAGTCGGCGGTTGGCGGCTCGCCGGGCATCGCCAGCAGGATCTTTCCGGCGACGTCGATGTTTCCGAAGTCGTCCCAGCCCTCTTCGGGGGCATCGATTCCGTAGCCGGCAAAGACGACACTGCCGGAGACGTCGACGACCTCCTCGGGACTCCCCGCCCACGTCACGAACTCCTCTCCGTGCCCGAGCTCGAGCACCGGGGCCCCCGCACCGCCTCGGAATGACAAGGTCGCGGTGCCGGCATCTGCCGTGATGCCCACCAGGTCCACCTGTTGGAGGAACTGCGGCGACCCCGGCTCCGCGCCGGGAAGAGAGGTGTCGCCGGCCGCAGCCAGCCCGATGCGCTCGTAGGCCGCCTGCAGGTACTCGAGGGTGACGGCCTGGCCCTCTTCGCCGGTCCCGCGGCCCATCATGCGGTCGTCCGCGAGCGCCCGCGTGTGCTCGGCCAGCTCCTTGGCGGTGACGGGGTCGAGGGTCACCGATTCGGCGGCCCGTCTGGGCGCTCGGTCCGCCTCGCGACCGCAACCCACCGCCCAGAAGGCGATCAGGGCCGCGACGATGATGATCTCCTCACGGTGGAAACCGACTCTCCTCGTGTGACTCATCCTCGTCCCTTCCTCCGTTCTGTGAGCGTGTCGGCGGGACTCATGTCCGCCGCATTATCGCAGGGATCGTAAAGGCGCCACGCACCGATTGGGCTGACGCATTTGTGAGCTGATACCTCAATATCCTGTGCCCGGGCCCGTCAGGTTCGTAATCGCACGTGTTCGGGTAGGCGTGGACATCTCGGTCAGGTGGTGGTTGGGTTTTCGGGAGAGGC
>CBDTWX010000336.1:0-6457 GCA_965364305.1 uncultured Thermoanaerobaculia bacterium | reverse complement strand
GCACATCACGACCGAAGTCTGCATGGACAAGAAGTGCAAGGTGGTGGAAGCCACCCGGAATCTGAGAATGCTGTCCAACGAACGCCTCGAGTGGGTCGAAGGATGGGGCATGGCCGTGGGCGGCGCAGGGTTTGTCTACCGGCCGCGCGATGCGGGCGGCGTTGCAGAGGCCATCGAGGCCGCGGGTGAGGCGGGGGTGCCGATCGCCCTTCGCGGCGCCGGCTGCTCGTACGGCGACGCCGCCTTGCGTGGTGAGTCGGTGATCCTCGATCTTTCGCAGCTCAGCAGAATCCTGGCGTGGGACCCGGAGGCCGGGGTCGTCGATCTTGAACCGGGGGTGAGCCTGGGTGCGCTGTGGCGACTGACCTTAGCCGATGGTTGGTGGCCCTCCGTGGTCACCGGTACGATGGAGCCCACCGTTGGCGGGATGTTGGCGATGAATGTCCATGGCAAGAACAACTGGCGTCGCGGCACCATCGGCGAGCACTGCCTCGAGTTCGACGTCGTGTTGGCAAACGGCGAGTCTCGTCCGGTTTCGCGAGATCGCGACACGGGCCTCTTCCATCAGATGATCGGCTCGTTCGGGCAGCTCGGAATCATCACCCGCGTCCGCCTCAAGATGAAAAAAGTCCATTCAGGTCTGCTCGAGGTCAAGGCGGTTTCGGCACCCGACCTGGAGGCGATGCTCCTTCTGGCCGACGACGCGAAAGATGAATGGGAGTACGTGGTGGGCTGGATCGATGCTTTTGCCCCCGGCGGGAAGCTCGGCCGTGGCCTTTTGCATTTTGCCCGCCATCTCGACGAGGGAGAGGACCCCGACCCGTCCGCGAGCCTGCGTGCGGAGGCCCAGGATCTGCCGGATCGTCTGTTTGGTGTGGTACCCAAGCGCCAGATGTGGAGAATTCTCAGACCCCTCACGAATCGGCCGGGAATGAAATGGATCAATTTCGGCAAGTTCCTTGCCGGGAGTACCTTTGGCGATGAAAAGTCGAGCAGGCAGTCGCTGGCGGAGTTCAGCTTTCTGCTCGACTATGTCCCGAACTGGAAAAGAGCGTACCTTCCAGGGGGGCTCGTCCAGCACCAGAGCTTTGTCCCCTTGGCTCTGGCTCACGAGGTCTTTCGCAACCAGCTCGAGACCTGCCAGAAGCACCGAATGCCATCGTTCTTGGCAGTGCTCAAGCGCCACCGGCCCGACCCTTTTCTGCTCAGCCACGGGGTGGACGGATTCTCCCTGGCCCTCGACTTCCCGTTCTTGGAGGGGCGGAGGGAGGAGCTGTGGGCGCTGGTGCGGGAGCTTGCCGGGCCGGTCGTGGCGGCCGGCGGCCGCTTCTATCCGGCCAAGGATGCGATTCTCACCTCCGGGCTCTATCGAGCTACTTTTGCGGGCGGTCAGCTCGACCGATTTGCCGAGATCAAGGCGGAGCTCGACCCCGGCCGGAAACTCCGCACCGGTCTTGCGGACCGTTTGTTGTATGGGTAGGGCTTTGTGGACCTTCGTTGCCGGCTTGCTGATTGCTGCCGCGACGGCGGGCGCAGCGGACAGGGATCGCCTGCTCTACCACGCCGAGAAGTTCACTACCGACGGGACGCGGATTATCGACCTACCACGCCGAGACCCTCGAGGGAAAGGTGCTCGCCAGCCGAGGGGCGGATACGCTTTTCAATCCCGCCTCGTTGGTCAAGGTCGGGACTTCGCTGTGGGCGCTCGAGAGCCTCGGGGCCGACCACCGCTATCGAACGGTGTTTGGCGTCGCCGGCGAGTGGGACAAATCGTCCGGCCGCCTGGTGGGATCGCTCGTGGTCCAGGGCTGGGGCGACCCCGATTTCCAGCCCGAAAACCTCTTCATGGTGGCGCGGCAGCTCAACCGGTTGCATCTCAAGCGGGTCGAGGGGTGGGTGCGCATCGGTGGCGATTTCTGGATCGGCTGGGAGAACGGGGTCGCCAACAGCGCCCTCGTCCCTCGCGACCGGGTCGACCGCATGGGACGGCGGTTGCGGATGGTGCTCGACCCCCGTCGCTGGGACCGAACCACCCGGGCCTCGTGGGAGGGGGTCTGCGATCGCCGGGGTTGGGATCCGACAAACCCACCACGGGTCGAAATTTTGGGCTCGGTCCGCCCGGAACTACCGGCCGACTGGACACCGATCGTCGTTCATCGTTCAAACCCGCTGCCGGTTTTGCTGCGGCGGTTCAATGTGTACTCGAACAACGACATCATCCGCGTTGCCGAGGGGTTGGGTGGTCCGCCCGGACTCGAGCTATTTCTCGAGAAAAGGCTTGGCGCGACGCCGTCGGCCATCGAGTTGGAAACCGCCTCGGGCGAGAAACGAAACAGGATGACCGCACGGGTCGGGGTCAACCTCATGCGGGCTTTCCTCGAGTCCGTCGCCGCCATGGGCCTGGGGCCCGCGGACGTGCTTCCGGTCATCGGGTGTGATCCGGGGTCAACCGACCGGAAGTTCCCAAAGCTGGCGGCGCCGGATTGGGCCGGCAGTGTGGTCGTCAAGACGGGCACCCTGATCAACACCGATGGGGGAGTGGCTGTGCTTGGAGGAATCTTCACCACCCTCCGCCGCGAGCAGGGCTTGTTCTGCGTCGCGGCCAGCGACACCGGGTGGAAGGAGCCCCATTGGCGCGGGTTGCAGCAATCGTGGCTGATCGATCTGGCGGCAGCGTCCGGCTACGCGGTCCAACGTCCCTGCGGTCCGGAGCTGCCGTACTCCGACGACTTCGCCGAGGTGGAGTGGGTGACCTCGTGGAAAGCACGATAAGTCCACCCAACCGCCCACCCGCCCAACCGGATACAGGATGCAGGGTGCGGGATGCACCCCTCCCAACTAGGAATGAGGAATTTCCGCCAACCCACCCTCATAGATCCCTCCACTCGATCGCTTTGCTTCCTCGGTCGGGATGACAGACTGGAGCCACCCTTTCAGTTTGAAGAGATGGTGGGGCGAAAAAGGTGTCATTCCGAGCGAGGCCAACGGCCGAGCCGAGGAATCTATGGGTGGTAGGAAACTCGAAATTCGAAATTTCAGGGGTGGGCGTGCGGCATTCCGAATTCCGAATTCCGAATTCTGAATCTGCGAGGTATGCTCGCGCCGGAGGTTGCCATGCTGCGTGAAGAAGTGAAGAGAATCTGGCCCGAGCTCGAGTGGATCACCGACGAAGGGCTTCGTGAAAAGACTACCGACTGCTGGGAAAGGGCTTTCGAGTACTCCCCGTTGAAACCCGAAGATCTCGAACGGATTCCGTTTACCCTCAAGGTCCCCGATTGCCCGGTCAGCTTCATGGCCCACAAACGTGCGGTCGTGCATGTGGCCCGCGACGCTGCACTGAGCTGCGAGAAGTTCTTTGGCGAGGCATTGCCGGTCGATATGGATGTGCTGCTTTCGGGCGCCATCCTCGCCGATGTCGGCAAGCTTCTCGAGTACGAAAGCGATGGTGAGGGCGGCAGCCGCCAGAGCGCGCGCGGCAAGTATCTCCGCCACCCGTTCACCGGTGTCTCGGTGGCCATGGAGTGCGGTCTGCCCGATGCGGTCTGCCACATCGTCGCCACCCACGCCGGTGAAGGCAACATGGTGGCTCGCACGACAGAGGCCTGGCTGGTCCACCATGCCGATTTCATGACCTACGAGCCCTTCGTCAAACGCCTCGAGCTGTGAGGGGCGTTCAAACGTTAAGACGTTTCAACGTTTGAACGTGTGGACGTCTGAATCGTTCAAGGGTTTTCGTCAATGATTCACTGGCTCATCGGAAAGTTAGTGCCGGCCCACCCTGGATTTCATGGGGCTAGCGTTCTCGAGTCATCCGATGATTCAGGAATCTGCTGGTTGATCGCCTCGTTCGCGGGCGGGTGGGTGGGAATTCAAAATTCAAAATTCAAAATTCAAAACTGAATTCTGCGCGGTGCTGACACAGCTATTGCCCCCCGCGCCGACCGATGCTAGAGTGCCCTCCGCGCCAACGTAGCTCAGGGGTAGAGCAGCTGATTCGTAATCAGCAGGTCGTCGGTTCAAATCCGACCGTTGGCTCCATGGCCCCTCCTCGTCTGACCTGGAACGCTTGTAGACTCCAAGGCACCTCTGAATTCCACGAGCTTTCGTGACCGGTCGCGATGCGGACGTGCGACCAGCCGTCTCGCGGCGGTGTCAAACAGCCGGTCGCGAGGAATCGGGCCGCAGAGGCACCTTGGATTTCGAATGGCGTTGCCGAGAGGGTCGGCATTCTGCAACGCGTGGACCCATCATGGTGCCGAAACGCGGCACGTCACCCTCCGGCCATTCTCCTCGACCGGGCGGGGAAAAGGCCCGCCCCTCCGAGCCTGCTCAGAGGGGCGGGATTTGGAACGGATCTCCCGCTACTGCTCGAAGCAGTACAGACGGAAGAGGTTGTCGCAGGCGGTGTTGTTGTCCGTCAGATGGGTCCACGAAGCAGTGGTCGAAGTGGCGATTCCGAATGCGCCGGACTCGAACCGGCATTCGTACGTCCCCCCAGACACTTCCGAGCAGGTCCAGGTCGTCGGCCCTCCGCCACCGGCGCAGTCCCGTCTGTAGTCGAATGCCAGACCGTTGGTCAGCGTATTGGTCCAGACTCGGTGTTCGTCACCCGACGAAAGCGTGAGGTTGACTTCGGTTCGATCGATGGCGTGGTCAAGAGTGCCGTCGGTGAGGTCGGCGAAGCTGTCGGCGACCTTGGTGCCGTTGACCAGTTCGTAGGGACCGGCGCTCGGGGTGAAGCGATCGGTGACATCCTGGCCGTCGCTGTTTGCACCGTCCGAGCTGCGGCCGCTGAGCCATGCCACGTAGGTCCCGCCCAGGCCCGCGTTGTTGGCGAGCTGCTGGCACCAGGCATCTGCAGCGGCGAGGCCGCCGAAGTTGCCGTTGTGGACCAGGCTCGAGACGAAGACCGTCTTGGAGCCGCACACGCCGCCCTCGTCGACGGCGCCGTCGCAGTCGTTGTCATCGCCGTCGCAGACCTCGGTTGCGCCCGGGTTGATGGCGGGATCGCCGTCGTCGCAGTCGTTCTTGGAACCTTCGCACGAGTCGTCGGTGGTGTAGCCGTCGCCGTCGGCGTCGAAGGTGAGACCCTCGTCGATGCTGCCGTCACAGTCGTCGTCGGTGCCGTTGCAGAACTCCGCTGCGCCTGGATTGACCGACGCATTACCGTCGTCGCAGTCGTCTTTGGAGCCTTCGCATGAGGCCGGGGTGGAGTACCCGTCACCGTCCAGGTCGAAAGTCAGGCCCTCATCGATTGCGCCGTCGCAGTCGTCATCGACCCCGTTACAGGCTTCCGAAGCACCGGGGTTGATGGCCGCGTCGGCGTCGTCGCAATCGTCTTTCGATCCTTCGCAGGAGTCGGGCGTGGTGTAGCCGTCGCCGTCCAGGTCGAACGTCAGGCCTTCGTCAATGGCACCGTCACAGTCGTCGTCGATGGCGTTGCAGACCTCTTCTGCGGCCGGGTTGACCGCCGCGTTCGAGTCGTCGCAGTCGTCGCCATTCTCCACGTAGCCCGTGGGCGTCACACAGACATTGGAGCTCGCGCCGGCTCCGTAGCCGTCACCGTCCCCGTCGGCCCAGACAAGGTACGGAAAGTGATCGCCGTGTTTGATGTGTGCTTCCACGGCGGGCGCCGCGACCGAGATCATGTTGAACTTCCCGCTCTTGCCGGCGAGATGGCAGATCTCCACCTTGGCCTGGCCGGCGACCACGGGCGCACTGGCCACCGCGATCAAGGTGAAAAAAAGAGATACGGTCAACAGACACGATCTTGTATTGCTGTTCATGAATCGACCCCCAGATTCGAAATCCAGCGCCTTGCGGCTTTTGTTGTATTCCCGATCCATCGCGCCCTATGTGGTGGCTCGACCGTCAACGGGACAGCGATTGCCGTTTTGCCGTGTACTCGTCTCCTACCTGATCGGTTCGTGGCAGTCTCGTCAAAACTTGGTGCCCTATTGATTAACACATCACCGAGCTCGTTGACAAGCTTGGCGGCGCAGTAAGCATCAGCGACGAGTCATTGGTGAAGTGCTCCCGATCTTCGCTACAACAAAAAAAAGCGGACACCGGAGATCCGGTGTCCGCCCTGGTCGATGTCTTCGCCGAGTGACCCGATGTCGCCGCTAGAACAGGTTCGGCGCGCAGCCCGGTAGCCGTCCGACCTGGGCGCAGAAATCGACGATGAAGATCGTCACCACGCCGATGTCGGTGGTCACGCCGTCGTCGGCGCTGAACTCGAAGCTGTCGGTTCCCGTCGCACCCTGGTTCGGCACGTAGGTGACAGTCGAGTTGTTCAGGGTTGTTGGTACCCCATCGATGGCGTTGCCGTTGGAGTCGAAGAGCGTCCCGAACGCCGGCAGGCTGATGACCGTGAAGGTGACGGTCGGTGCCACCACTCCCGGAGTCGTCAGCGACAGCTGGGGTTCCAGGAAGTTGGTCAGGTTGCCGTCGGCGG
>CBDTWX010000335.1:0-6522 GCA_965364305.1 uncultured Thermoanaerobaculia bacterium | reverse complement strand
GATCCGCTGGATCGCTCTGAGCATCCTGCTGCTGTGGCCGATGACCGCCTCGGCCGAGCCTGCCAGCGCGGAGACCCAACGGTCGAGGTGCGTGAACCGCGGGTCCTTCGTCTGGCCGTGGTAGGCGCGATAGTAGATCTGCTGCACGATCGCCGCCAGGCGAAAGAGCCCGTAACAGTAGTAGAAGCTGAAATCGTCGATCTCGAGCCCGCTCCTGAGGGCGTAGTGCTCCACGACCTCCCTCCGGGTCGGAGCTCCCTCGGCGTTGGTCGGCGCCACGCTCATGGCCTGGATCTCGCGCGGATCATCCCGCTCCACCCAGTACGCCAGCGAGGCCCCGAGATCCATCAGAGGATCACCGATCGTCGCCATCTCCCAGTCGAGGACGCCGATGATCCGCAGGGGATCGTTCTCGTCGAGCACCAGATTGTCGAGTCGGAAGTCGTTGTGGACAATGCAACCCCGTCCACCGTCGGCCGGCCGGGTCGCCTCGAGCCAGCCCATGATGGCTTCACAGTCCGGAACGTCAGGCGTGCGCGCGCGACGATACCTCTCCGACCAGCCCGCAATCTGCCGCTCGACGTAGCCCTCCGGCTTTCCGAGGTCTCCCAGGCCCACGGCGCGATAGTCCACCGAGTGCAGCTCGACATGGACGTCCACAACGCGTCTGAACAGAGCCCCCACGTCATCGGGCGACAAGGCCAGCTCCGGCGGGAGCTCGCGCCTCACGATGACGCCGCGGATGCGCTCCATGAGGTAGAACGGGCAGCCGATGACTGACTCGTCCTCGCACAGCAGAAGTGGCTCCGGACAGTAGGGGAAGGCGTTTTTGAGCGCCTGGAGCACGGTGTGCTCTCGCACCATATCGTGCCCGGTCTTGGGTTTGCTGCCGAACGGCGGACGCCGGAGCACGAGCTCGGTGTCGCCGACCCGGAGCAGGTAGGTCAGATTTGAGAATCCCGAAGGAAACTGGAGGACCTCGATCTGGCCCTCGAGCCCGAGGCTTGCGCGCAGCAACCAGCCGAGGCGTGCGAGATCCAGTTCCTCGCCGGGGCGAATGGATGTCGGTCGGTCGATCGGGTATCCCATGACGACAGTTTCCCTTATCGCGGTGATGACGAATAGGGGCCCGCGCCGAGTGCGGGCCCCATGAGTCTCTATGCTCGGTTCAGGCTCACGGCCCCGGGGCCAGTACCCCATCTCGGATCGTGAACATGACCGGTGTGAAGAGATCGTGCAGCACTTCAGGGTCATCGTAATAGCTGGTGCCGATCTCGTCCGACGAGATTTCCTGGATCGTCACGGTGAAAGCGTCAGCCGTGACATCCGCGATCGCGTATCCGTGGGCCCATGTGTTCTGATAGACGATGGTCGAGGGAGACACCGCCGGGTCCATCGACGACACCTGGAGGAGCTGCCCGTAGTTGGCGATGATGTCCTCGATGCCCGGGATCTGTCCCAGAATCGGGTCGTTGAGAATGAACCTCATGACCAGCTCGGCGCTGGTGCCCGAGGAGATCGCCGGCGGTGTGAACTCGTAGACCCCGTCGAGGTGATCGGTGACAAAGGTGGCGTGGATATCACCCGAGATCACGACTGCGTTTTCGACGAGATCGAGCAGCCCCGGTGTATCACCGGTGCCGATCAGCTCCATCGTCTTCTGTGGCAGCCCATTGAAGTCTTCGGCGTTGACCAGAAGCCGTGTCCGCAGCTCGTCGGGGAAACCCTCCGGCAATTGACCGGCAATCAGCGGGTTGGTGAAGTCGATCACCAGCGGCGTCATGATGAAGGAGTTGCCGAGCACCTTCCAGGTCGCCGGGCTCATGAGCATCGAACCCTGAAGCCATGCGTTCTGCTGGGCTCCGTAGGCCTCCTGCGCCGCGCCCGAGGTGCTGACGTACTTGTAGGCGGCGTAGAGATCGAAGGTGTCCTTGATCACCTGCAGCCGCGAGCCGGCCGAGGAGTAGATCGAGGTCTTACCCATGATGAGAAATGAAATGCCGCGTGGCAGCGCCGCCAGGACATCGGGGGCGAAGGGTGGCGGCAGACCGGCAGCGTCATACATGAGATTGATGAATGTCGCGCTGACGTTGCCCGACATCACCTCCTCGGCCATCCGGTATGCGGTGAAGATATCGAGGGACGGGTTTTCCATCATGTACAGGTTGGCCGCGATGAGACTGCTCGTTTGCTGGAGGATCGGCAGACCCATGCCGAGCAGGCCCATGTCCACGTAAGGGTCGAAGTTGCCGCGCACCGCGGGCCACGCCTCACCGACCAGCTCAGCCAGGGCCTGTTCGTCGGCTGCGATGGATCCCGGGAAGGCATCCTCGGGGATCAGGTGATCGGGCCGGAAGCTGCGAAGGTCGGTCAGCACGAGGTGCAGATTCGAACCGTAGAGCAGATCGCGATAGATCATGGCGTTGGGATAGAGATCGTCGGCACCGATATCGAGCTCGCCGTCGTCGCCGAGGCCGGCATCGATGGGCACCCACTCGAAAAACGCCCGTTCGGCGTTCTGTTTGCGTGCGACGTCATACTCGTCCTGGCGGCCGTTGGTGTAGGTGGCGGTCGCCCCCCAGGCGTCGTTGGAGTACTCGTGATCGTCCCAGATCACCAGCATCGGCCAGCGCTCGTGGACCTGTTGCAGAATCTCATCGGAACGGTAGGTGCGATACAGATCGCGATAGTTTGAACGGCTGGCCGCCGCGTAGTACGGGTTCTCCGCGCCGCCGAGCTGGATGGCCCCTTCGGTGTCCTCGAACTCGATCTTCCGATCGCTTGTCGGGTCCTGAAAGGACGGGTCGCCGGTCGTCTCGTAGATGTAGTCGCCGAGATGGACGATGAAGTCGATGTCCTCGTCGTGGTCGAGCAGCATCTTGAGGTAGGTGTTGTAGTAGCGGCCGATATAGTCCTGGCAGTAGACGATTGCAAAGCGCACCGGCTGATCGGAATCGGGCAGCGGCGCGGTCCGAGTGCGGCCCACTGGCGAGGTGGTCTTCCCTGGGAGACTGAACTGATAGTAGTAGTCGTGATAGGGCATGAGCCCATCGACCTTGAGCTTGACGACCCCATCGTACTCGGTGTCGACGTCGATCGCGCGAGAGACGACCACATCCGTCATCTGCATGTCGGTTGCCACCGTGAGATTCACAGTCGTCGGGATACCCCCGTCAGGCCCCACGACCCTCGTCCACAGAACCACGCTGTCCGGTCTTGGGTCGCCCGAGGCAACCGACTGGGGAAAGTAGTCATCGGCAACCGCCGCACCGGCAACCATCACAACTGCGGCAATCAGCACCACTCCTCGTCCAAGTCCACGCATCGCAATCTCCTTCCTCGACGCACGGCCAACCCACTCGGTTCCCGCGCGAAATCTCGAATAGTCCTGAGACGACACGATCGCCTACCTTTTCTGATGCGGGGTCTATAGTACACCTTCCACCCGCCCGCCCGATGCTGGATACTCGATGCTCGACCCGTCCATTCACCCATCACCGCCCACAGATCACGCAGATGAACGCAGATGACCAAACACCGGGATGCCCGATGACAGCGTCGCGGACAGGCACGGCGGCAGGACGCAGCGACAGGAAATAGCGACAGGCTGCAGTGACAGGTAACCGGGGGAAAAAACCGGGGCAGCGGACAGCGGCCGCGTCAGATCCAGCTTCGACGGAACAACCGTGACAGGGCTCACATCATCGCGCCGCTGTCACCAATGACCGGCGCAGTCGCGGCCGCAGATCATTGTCGCTGTTCTCTGTCGCTGATTGCTGCAGCTGCCGCTGACAACCGCCGCTGCCCCTGTGCCTGCGACCGGTGAGTGTCAAATGGAACCGGAGGTGGCGTCGAGATCCAGTCTGATCCAGTCCGAACATTCGCCAGAGTAACGACCGCACTCCTTGTAGATCAGTGCTCGACCGTCCGCAGAGAACGAGAGATCAGCCGCGTACGAGGTTGTCGGATAACCGTCGCGAGGAACGAGCCAGCGATTGACGACGACGTGGCCGTCACCGGGCGAATAAACCACCGCTCGGCCGTCCTGCACCAGGAACACAACCGTCGCTCCGTCCACAGACCATTCAATCGTGCGGCACCAATCCTGGTCCTCGGCGAGGAGAAGGACCCGTTCTGCCTCACCGGTCTGGAGATCTCGAATCCACAGCGACTGGGCCGGTGGATCGAGGGAGAGATGGTTCTTCACCCACGCGAGATGCCGACCGGTCGGAGAAACCCGTTCCGCGGCGATGCGAGGCAGGCCGAGCTGCTCACGGCTACAGCCGCCGCCACTCATCAACAAAACGAAAAATCCGATTATCGCAGGACTCCGAAGACGACTCATTGATGCCACCCGCATATTGACGCCAATCAATGCTGAACTTCGGTGGGACTATACCCCGCCATCAGATTTTCGAGAATCCGGTACGCGCTTCTTGCTTCGACGGAAGGGTGCCACTCGTCGCATTGTTCGCCCGCAACGCGCTACGAGATGAATGCGCGAAACATTCGAACAATGCGACGGGTGGCACCTGCGTCCGCGTCTTCGCGCCTTTGCGTTGACTGGGGTGGGTGTGGGGGCCTCGCAGCTCGTATCCGGGTGGGCGGCTCAGGCGACGAGCAACGCCTCTCCGGCGCGGACGAGCCTGGCGTAGGCGCCCTCGGCGGCGAGCAGCTCGTTGTGGGTCCCCTGCTCGACCACACGGCCGCGGTCGAGGACCACGATCCGGTCGGCGCGTTCAACGGTTGACAGACGGTGGGCAATGACGATCACGGTCTTGCGTTCGAAGATCCGCGCCAGGGCATCCTGGATGAGCTGTTCGGTGAGCGAGTCGATGCTCGCAGTCGCCTCGTCGAGGATGACCACCGACAGGTCGTGGGCCATCGCACGCGCGAATGTCAGGAGTTGGCCTTCGCCCACCGAGAGATCGGCGCCCCGTTCTCGCAGGACATGATCCCAACCCACACGATCGACAACGTTATCGGCATGAACGAGGACCGCTGAGGCCTCGATCTTCGCCGAATCGATGGACTGATTGTCGAGATCGACGTTGAATCGAACCGTCTCCGAAAAGAGCTGGGGATCCTGGCGTACCCCGGCGATGTGACGCCGCACGTCTCCTGACCGAAGCCCAGAAAGCTCCTCCCCGTCGAGGGTGATGCTGCCGCGGTAGCCCCGGTAGGACGTGTCGAGGATCCGGGTCAGGGTGGTCTTCCCCGAGCCCGTGGCACCCACCACCGCAACGACCTCGCCGGGGTGCACCTCGAGGTCGACACCGTGGAGCACGTCGTCGGAGTCGGGCCGGTAGCGGAAGCAGACATCTTTCATGACGATTTCGCCCTCGACTTCCGGTTTCGCAACACCTTCATCGGACACGACCTCCTCCACGTCGAGCAAGCCGAGGATCTTCTCGACCGCCGCCGCGCCACGCTGCAGAACCGCGACCCGGGACGAGAGCTCGCGCAGTGGCCGGAAGAGCCGATCGAGATACTCGATGAAAGCCACCAGCAATCCTGCGCTGACCGGTTCGACAAAGGGCAACGGCAAGCCCATGCGAGACGCCAGTCCGGATCCGTACCACAACATCACCGCCACCCCGATCGACGCCGTGCCGTCGACGAGAGCATACATAAAGGAGTCGTAGACGTTGGAGCGGGTCGTGGCGCGGCGGAACCGGTCATTGCGAAGATCGAAGAGATCCTCCGAATGCTCTTCGTTGCCGAAGAGCTGCACCACCTCCACTCCGTCGACTCGTTCGGCGAGGAAGGCGTTGACCGAAGCCAGAGCTTCCCGCACCTCCAGGAAGAGCACCCGGAGCCGACGTCTGATGATCTCGAGGATCGCCAGCACCGGCGGCGCCAGCAGGAGCAACACCAGGGTCAGCCGCGCGTCCAACACGAACATGGCGAACAGCGTGCCGGCTATCATGAGGAGATCCAGGATGATGTTGATGAGACCGGCGGAGAACGCCTCGCCGAGCGCGTCCACGTCCGAGGTGGCGCGGGTCATCAGCTTGCCCGCCGGCTGCCGGTCGAGGTAGCTCTGAGAGAGGCCGAGGATCTTTCGATAGATCGCGGATCGGAGGCGGACGATGCTGCGCTGACCGCCCCAGGCGAGGGCCATCACGTACCCGCCCTCGAGCACATAGGCCGCGACCACGGCCCCGAGATAGGCCAGGGCGAGCGCCATCAACCCTTGGGCCACGCCAGTGACCACGTGCTCGTCGATCACCTGTTTGAGGATCCACGGCTGGACCAGGCTGAGTCCGGCGGTGGCCGGTGTCAGCGCGAGTGCGACGGCAAAGGCCCAGGCGTCCGGTCTCAGATAGGGCCACAGGCGGCGGAGCATCGACGACTCCCTCACGATGCGACCTCGTCGCCCTCGGCAGCAGCGCGCTGGCTCTGCACCATCCAGGTGTCGCGATAAAGACCGGGACGCTCCACCAGATCGGCGTGGGATCCGACGTCGACCAATCTTCCGCCGTCGAGCACCAATATCGTATCGCAATGTCTCAGTGCCGA
>CBDTWX010000334.1:0-6535 GCA_965364305.1 uncultured Thermoanaerobaculia bacterium | reverse complement strand
ACCACCGCCACGACGAGCACGGCGGTCAGTGGATTGGTTTCCGCGGGTCGCCAGACCACCCAACCGGCGAGAGAGAGGAGAACACCCGGAGCGATCAATGAACGCTTGGGTGAGACTTCTCCGACTCCCAGATCCGTCGGCGAGGTCTCGATTGAAGCGTGATCGCCGGGCGTCACAACGGTCGGCCCCGGGCCGCGTGCATCTGTCCTGTCGTCACCAGAACATAGTATCTCGTGCGAACACCCCTACCGGATGCTTTTCGCTTCCCGACGGCAAGGACCCCCGCGACGCAGCGGCAAATTTCGAAAAAAAACCGGGGGCACCGGAGTGCCCCCACATCTGAACCCAATGGGCGGATCAAGTTCAGTCGGTTTGGATACCTTCGGGATAGGACACGAAGCTGCCGTTGGAGTAGATGATGTCGCAGTCCATCTGAGTGGTCACGCGCGAGCTCGTGAACGACGTCAACGCACCTTCCGATATCTTGTCGCGAGCGTTGCATCCAAGAGTATAGAAGCGAGACTCGGACTTCACGCGAAACTGTTCGCGCCACCCGTCATTCCTGGGAACCGCTTTCACATATGTCGGTTCAACGTAGGCGTTGAAGCCTAAGGTGATGAGAGCTCCCTCGGATGACGTCGGGTAGAACGCCATGTCCACGGCATAGGCCTCGACGGCGGTTCCAATGGTCCGCATGTCGGCCATCGACCTCTTCTGACGCCCACGGTTGATGGCGTTCAGAAGGTTTGGGATAGCAATCGCGGCGATGATGCCGATGATTGCCACCACGATAAGAAGTTCGATCAGGGTGAAACCACGATTCTTGCGCATTACGTTGCCTCCTTTCGCGGGTCGGTCTACTGCAAAGCTCGTGCCAGGGTGATTCAGGGCAAACCCGGGGAAAAGTGACGCTCAACGTCAGTTATCATCCGTTCCAGTCCCGCGAGGCGTCAGTCAAAACCGGGATTCATGGCTTCGATCACCTCTGAATATCACTCTTTCCACTCCGGACCGGATGACTCCCAGCGCAAGGGGGGGGCCCATACCCCAGGCCATTCGACGAACGAGGTGACCCGCACACGGGCGGCGTCACACCAATAGTCGTAAACAAAACCGTCACGCGCATGCACGGCAACATCGATGAGGTACTCTCCCGGGGCAAGCTGTAGCGATTCGTAGACGCAGCACATCTCGCCATCTCGGGCCAGGCGTCGAGGCTCGAGCCCCGAGAGATCGGTGTTGTGCCCGCTGATTTGGGTGCCGTCAGCGCGGTGCCAGGCGACACCGAAGACGAAATCTTCGACCGGGTGAAGTACCTTGTAGCGGATGCTCAGCCGACAGGCGTTGCCCGCGGGAATCAGACGCTGGGCCGTGTCTCCGGCAAAGACCTCGACGGCGACGATCTCGATGTCACCATTGCCCCAACGCCGACCTTCTTCTACGATCCGTGTGTCGGAGGGCCTTGGCCGATCTCTCTCGGCCTCTCCGGCGGCGTCGCTCCGATAGCGCGCGACCACCGTATCGGCGGGTCCCTCCGTCACCACACGACCACTTTCCAGGTAGAGAGCTCGGTCAGCAAACGTCGTCACCAGATCGAGATCGTGGGAGACCAGTACCATCGTGACGCCACGTTGACGCATCCTCGCGAGCCGATCGAGACAACGTCGTGTAAAGGCCTCGTCACCAACCGCCAGGACCTCGTCGATGAGGAGGACGTCCGGGTCCACGGCAACCGCCACCGCAAAACCGAGCCGAACATACATCCCAGATGAGTAAATTTTCACCGGTTGGTCGATAAAGGCGTCGATATCGGCAAAGTCGACGATCTCCGGCATCTTCGATTCAATCTCGCGACGTGAAAGGCCAAGCAGCATGCCGTTGATGAGCACGTTTTCGCGACCCGTGATCTCCGGGTGGAAGCCGGCGCCAAGCTCGATCAGGGCGGTGACCCGCCCGTTCACATCAACCGTTCCTTCAGTCGGCTTGAGGATGCCTCCGGCGAGTTTCAAGAATGTCGACTTGCCCGAACCGTTCGGACCCACGAGTGCGATGGCCTCGCCGGGCGTCACCTGGAGATCAACACCGTGAAGCGCAACGTGTTCTGTTGGTTCCTCGACTCCACGTGTCAATCGCCGGTGAAAAAACGCTCCCTTGAGGGTCTCGTGGCGCCGTCTCCGGCCGCGCCACCGATAGACCTTGCGCACGTTCTGGAAACTGATGGACCCTTTCACACCGCCTCCACCAGCGTTTCGCGATATCGCATGAACACGCGGGCTCCGAGCCACCACGAGACGATGCCTACCGACAGCGCCGTCATCGCAACACTCGCCGGCGGAATCCGACCGACAAAGACGACATCGCGGTACGCCGTCACCAGGCTGACGAGGGGGTTGAGCACCAAAACACGATGCAGAAGCGGCGGGACGTCAAGCCCGTCGAGGCTGTAGATGATGGGCGACGAGAAAAAGAGCAAATTGAGAAGGTGACCCACGAGGTCCCGCATGTCTCGATAGTGAACAGACAACACGGAGACGGCCATCACAGCCCCCCCGGTCACCAGAATCCACGGCACCACGACCAGCGGTACCAGCCAAAAGGTCCATGGAAACTGGTGCAAACCGGCCACCGAGGCCACCAGCATCGCCGCCAACAAGATTGGCAGCGCGAGGAGATGATGGATGAGGTGTGCGAGGATAGTGACTGCCGGGAAGATCTCGGGTGGGCACATGACCTTTGCCAACAGGGGGCCATTGTCAACCAACGTCAGAGATCCGTCGAGCACCGCCCCCGAAAAATAAAGCCACGGCAGGAGTCCGCTGAAGAGGAACAGGGGATAGGGCTCGGCGCCTGGAAAACGAGGGCTGAAGATATAGGTGAAGACAACGGCATAGACCGCAAGAAGAAAAAGAGGGTTGAGCAGCGACCAGAAGAACCCGAGGAACGAGGCGCGGTACCGCGCGTCCAACTCCCTCCGAACCAGTACCGCCACCAGCGTCCGGTGCCGCCACAAGAGCCCCAGAACTGTCATTCGGGCCGGTCAGTCCCCGCTGTTGAGGAGGTCCTGGACCTGGTTGAGAATGCGCCTGCGTTCGACCTCGAGGAAACGGTGGTAGCTGAGAACCTGTCCGTCCTTGACGATGAACATCATCGGATAATGTTTCACATTGCCATGGTCATCGAACAATATCGGCCCGGTCACGCCCATGAACTCGGTGACGCCAACGTTGAAGGCCCTGAGAATCTCGAGAGTTTCGGGTGGTTTCGCGAGATTCATGACCTGGATCGTCAGCCGCATGGCGTCGTAACCATGCGCCGCAAAGACGTCTGGGGCTCGTTGGTAGGTGTCCATATAGTCGTTGACAAAACTCAGCACCGGTTCCTTCTCGGATGTGCGGTCGAACGGGGGCAACGGAAAAAGCAGCCCCTCGGCGGCCTCGCCGGCGTCACGAAGGGCCTGGCCGGCGTATATGGCGGCGGTTGTGACGATCCTGCCTTCGTAACCACGCTCGCGAAGATACAGAATCACTTCAAGGATCTCCTCGGCCCACCCGATCGCGTAGACCGCGTCGACACTGTCACGATCGAGAATCGCCGCTGCCCTCTCCTGCCAACCTTCCTCATTCAGGGCAATGCTCTCCACGACGATTCCGCCGAGCGACACCTCGTACTGCTTCAGAAACTCCGGTTTGATACCACGCGTATAGTCGCTGTCGCCCGTAATAAGCAGCGCCCTGTGCTTTCCCAGCCGTTCGTAGAGGAAGTTCGCAGCCGTATGGCCCTCGAGCTCATCTGACGGGTAGATGCGAAAAAACAACCGCGATTGCTTGGCCAACCCCGGTGCCGAGGCCGATGGTGAAAGACACACGATTCCAAGCTCTTCGAGCTCGGGGATCATCGCGATCGCTTCACCGCTGGTGGCGCCGCCGATGACCATCTTGACGTCGCGCTCGGCGACCATCTTCCGAAGCTCAGCGACCGCTGTCGCCGGGTTAGACCCGGTGTCGGCCCACACGATCTCGAAGCCCGTCGGGAGTTGTCCCTGGTCGCGGGCATCGGAAAGAGCGAGCCGAATACCGCTCTCGATCGACTCGCCATAGGAGGCCGCAGCCCCAGTCGACGGGAGGATCACGCCGACAATCGGTTTGCCGCTGCACCCAATCAGCGACCCGGCCAATAGCACCAATCCGATCACGGAGCTGACACGCCGGAGCATGAGCACACCTCCAAAAATCCCGCTCAGGTTAACACAGCGAGGGTTTCGCACCAGCCTGCGTATTGAACCACCTCGAGCGCAGCATCACTCGTCGGGCGGAGACGGGTCCTGGCACCGTGGTCCATCCTCGTCCACCAAGAGATCGAAGACCTGTCGCCGACGGAGGCCGAAGAGGCGGGCGGTTTTCCGCAGAGCCTCACGGCGCTCGAGCCCGTCGCTCAACGCTGACCAGTAGGCAGCCCTCACGGTGTCCGCATCCACCGCCGAGGTTTCCCTTTTATCATCGCGCGGGCCCACCACCACGATGTACTCGCCCCGCGGTCGCTCGACCTCAGAGCATTCCGCAAGCTCGGCGAGGGTCGCCCTGATTGAACGCTCGTGCAGCTTGCTGATCTCGGCGAGAAGGGTCGCCTCTCGGTCGCCACCCAGGATTTCGGCCAGATCACCGAGTTCTCGAGCGAGTCGATGTGGTGACATCAATATCACCAGGGTCCAGGGACATGATTCAAGCTCCGAAATCCGCCGCCGCCGCGGTCCTTTTCGTGGCGGTAAAAATCCACACAGCGTTGCGGGCAGCGGCGGCTGACCTGAGGCGGCAATCGCGGCGGTAAAGGACGACGGCCCCGGAACGCTGCACACCCGGACACCGGCGTCAACCGCCGCCCGCACCAACACAAAGCCTGGATCCGATAGCACCGGTGTCCCGGCATCGCTAATCAGGGCCAGAGACGCGCCGTTGAGGAGGGTGTCGATCAGAGCCTGCACTTGGCGCTCTTCGTTGTGTTCGTGCAGACTCTGCAATCGACCGCGGGATCGCAATTCGATCTGTGAGAGCAACGACCGAGCCCGTCGCGTGTCCTCCGCGAGGATCCGCTCGACCTGACTCAAGACCTCTCGCGCCCGTGGGGACAGATCTCCTATGGCACCGATTGGCGTTGCCACGACCCACAGTATTCCGAGGTTTTCGTCCGGCGGGGACACGCTGCTATCATACCAGGATGAAATCGGCGGTTCTCTCACTCATCCTTATGGCTTTCAGTCACTTCGCGGCCTCGGCTGAACCCGAGTGGCAGACCGTGGAGGAGGTGCTGGCGGTCGTCGGCGATACCCCGATCCTCCACAGTGACATCGAGCTTGCGATGCTCTTGGAGATTGTCGATCGCGATCCGATCGAGACCTATCGGTCGCGAGTTCTCGACGCCAGGATTCGTCTCGAGATCGAGTTTCGGGATCTCGAGGATGGCGGTTTACTCTACCGACTCGAGCTCGATACGACAAGGGTGCGCGAGGCGTTGACCGTGGGCGCGGGAGGCGAAGAGAAAGTCGAACGAGGCTTGTTGGCCAATGGGCTCGTCTGGCCTGACGTCGACGAGCTCGTACTCCGCATCGCCGCGGTCAACGCTTTTGTCGATCAGCGTTTGCTGCCCAGGGTTTCGGTCAGCACGGAGGAGATGGAGGCCGCTTACCAGGACCTTTTGGTAAAAGAGATTGCCGCCTCCGATGAGCCCGTTCCACCGCTTGCAACGGTCCGGGAGCACCTTCGACAGATCCTGGTCGCTCGGAAGCTCAACGACGAGATCGAGCGATGGGTGGTACGTGCAGGTGAGCGCCAGGAGGTCATGCGCTTCAGCCGCTAATGCAGCTGTCGTTGGCGTCAGGGATTCTGGCCGTCTACCTGGTACAGCTCCGAGTAGTTGGCGGCCGCCGCCATGACGCCAGCGGTGTACGACCGTGTCGTCCTGAATGAGATATTGAGGAGGTAGAGGGCGTCGGTGCAGCTCGGGCCGCACTGGTCGAGCCACAGCTTCGCCTGTGCCTCGCCGGCATTGTACGCGGCTATGGCCGGTGCACTTCGCCCACCAAATACCGCGATGAGCCGGCCGAGCTCGGCTCCACCGAGTTCCAAATTGACCCTGGCATCGAAGAGATCTTCCCCGGTCGGTTCGGGCCGACCGATGCGCTTCGCCACGGAGGCGGCCGTGGCCGGCATCAACTGGACCAGCCCGCGCGCACCAACAGCAGAGAGCGCGCGAGCGTCCCATCGCGACTCCTCTCGGGCAACCGCGGCAAGCAGCTCCCAGTCGACCCGACTGGATGCTGCAGAGGAACGAACCAGATCCGGCGCCGGGAGGGCGAAGAGAGCCCGGCGTAAGATCTCCGGCAGGGCGATCGCCGGCACCTCCGAACCCGCCTGACGCCACGCGCCATCGGCGACCCGGGTCGCGCGCCAAGGAAAACCATACTCCAAGAAACGTGCGGCACTCCAGGCCGAAGCCAATGGACTGTTGCGGGGAAAGCCCGATGGGTCCCAACGCGCCGCCT
>CBDTWX010000333.1:0-6541 GCA_965364305.1 uncultured Thermoanaerobaculia bacterium | reverse complement strand
GCCACTTCTACATCGAACCGAACTACACTCGAGAGAGGATGGATGTCGACCAGGGTCGGCTCTACACCGCGACGATCGGGCAGGTCACCGCTTCATGGCAGTTCAACCCGCGTTGTTTCGTGCGCGCGATCCTCCAGCACGTGGACAACCAATTCGACCCCGAACTCTATACCGACGGCAGGGGCGCCGAGTATCAGGATCTCTTCACCCAGTTCCTCTTTTCGTACAAGCTCAACCCGAGGACCGTGCTCTTTGTCGGCTACTCGGACAACTCGAACGCTACCCAGGACTACGGTCTGACTCTGGGGGACCGCACGGTCTTTGCCAAGATCGGCTATGCGTGGGTTTTCTGAGGTTGACCTCGCCGGCCCGGCCTATCGGGCACGGACACGGAGACGGCTTGTCGAGGAGACGGGCACAGAGACGCGCCTTTCGAGGATGGCAGAGGATCTCGTCTCGTTCGGAGGCGCCACCACTCGACCCTTCAGAGCCTGAAACGAGTCCAAATGACGTGGGCCTGGCTTCTGAAATGCAGGCTCTCCCCATTCTTGCTGAGGACGATCTCGCGCCGAAATTTCGCGCCGTCATCGCCGCGAAAGTGAACCACGAAGTACTCGGCGTCTTCATCTTCCTGCGGTGCCACGCCGATGATCGAGTACCGCATCGTCGTCGTTTCACCCGTCCCAAAGGTGATCGAATCCGATTTCAAAACCAGAGAGCGATTCGCGTAGTCGGGGTGGGAGCTGGTCCACGTACCGATGAGACTCGGTGGAACCGACTTGAGGCCGGTGTCCTCGCGGGACAGCCAGGTGTCGACCATCAGGGTGAGCATCAGGAGGATCGCGACGATTCCCGCCCCGAGCAAGAACCTCCTCCTTCTCGCCCTCTTTGCCTCCTTCACCGAATGCGCGGCGACCACCTCGGTCACGACACCAAGATTTTTTTCTTCGTCGATCATGCGCTCCTCCCAGCCACGTCGTCGAGCAGGTCCAGATCCCGCTGTGCGAGCTTGTTTTCGGGATCTCGGCCTACCGCGACGAGGAATGCGTCGACGACCTTCGGGTCGAATTGCGTGCCGGCCTGTCTGCAGATCTCGTCGATTGCATCCTCGGGTGGACGGCCCTTCCGGTACGGACGATCCGAGGTCATGGCGTCGTAGGTGTCCGCCACTGCGAGTATTCGCGCGTTGATGTGGATCTCCTCACCTGCCAACCCGTTCGGATAGCCCGACCCGTCAAACCTCTCGTGATGACCCGTGACAATCGGAATGATATCGGCAAAGGCGGATATCGGATCGAGGATCCGTCCACCGATCGACGGATGTTCCATCACGCGCTCCATTTCCCCCGGCTTGAGCCTGGCCTCTTTGTCCAGGACCGCCACCGAGATACCCAGCTTGCCGATATCGTGCAGCATCGCACCGCGGTGCATCACGTCGAGCTCCCTCCGGCTTCGACCGAGGGCGCGCGCAATCTTGAGCGACATCGCCGTCACCCTTCCCGAGTGGCCCGCCGTCCACGGTGACTTGGCGTCGATCGCACGCGAGAGTGCCTCGAGCGTTCCATACATGAGGGCCTTCAGCTCTTCGATCAGATTCGAGTTGGAGAGAGCGACGGCCACCTGATCGGCGAGCTGGCGACCCTGATTTAGCTCCTCGGTCGAAAAAGGCCTCTCGCCGCTCCGGCCGATGCAGAGAAACGCGGTCAGCCGCTCTCCGAGCATCACTGGAAAGGCAGCGACGATCGAGTCCGAGCCCACCGGCAGACTGGCCAGAAGCTCGGACCTCCCGGCCTCATCGCTCAGCACCACCGAATCCGCGCCGCTCGACAAGACCTCGATATCCCGCTCTGACAGGCTCGAGGTGACGCCGCTGACGGCTTCCACGTCACCTTTCGAGGCATAGATCAGCGCTGCTTCAGCAGATTCTCCCGCACCCAGCACACCGGCGCACACGATGTCACTGTCGATGGTGTCGAGGGTACCGGCGGTCGCCGTCTCGACAACCGTTGTCGTGTCGATGGTCGAAAGGATCGCGCGCTGGATCTCGGCGCTGGTCGCAAGCGCCCTGAACTGTCGCTGAAGACGGTCCGACATGTCGTTGAATGCCTCGGCGAGATCGTCGAACTCGTCCCCGCTATCGACCACGACCCGGGTCGAGAAATCGCGCTCGGCGATTCGTTGGGTTCCCTCGGTGAGCCGATCGAGCGGAACCAGGCTCTGCCGAATGGCGAAACTGCTGAGGAGCAGGACGACCCACAAACATACGAGGACGACCAGGGAAAAGACCCAAAAAAAGTCATCACTCAGGGCGAAGAGCTTGTCCCTCAGGGTCAGTGCCTCAACCTCGGACTGAATCGGGACGAAGCTCCAGGTATCGGTATGAAACTGCGGCTTGAGAAAAAGATTGAGAAAGGGCGCGACGAAGTCTTCGCCCTCAAAACTCACGTCGAGCTCGCCGCGGTGCGCGCCGACGGTCTCGGCAGCCACCAACGGCGCGATCGCCCGACAGCCCTCAAACGAGCCGTAGATAAGGCGGCGTGCGTCATCGTAGGCGCAGAGATCAATGCCGTACGGCAGCACGTTCTGTCCCTCGGTCCCCCACAGATAAACGGGTGAGATCACACCCGAGATCACTCCGGACTGCGGATTGGAGGGATCGAGGAGGCGCTCCATGACCTGGATCGTCGGGCTGCCGTCCTCACCGCCGAGGGAGCGAAGAAGGGTCTTTCCCAGCTCGAGGTGATCGAGCTGATCCTCGGTCAGCTCTGGCGGCTCAGGCACCTCACCATAGACGGTGGTGGCCTCTCCGTCGGAAGATACGACCAGCAGCCCGTCAAACAGCTCTTGCAGCCTGCTGCCAGTTTCCCCGCCGGGTAGAGACTGAGCGGCCATCCCGAGCTCGGCCTCGAGGAAATGAAGCCGCTCCGCCACGGAGAGCGTCATCGATTTGGCGGCGTGTTGCAGCCGTTCCCTGCTCTGTTCGAGAAGCTCCTTGCTGACATGCCAATAGGCAACCGCCGCGAGGATCGCAATCGGCACCAGCGCACTGATGACGAAGAGCGCAAAGAACCGTCGCGCCAGGATGCTGTGGAATAGCCGGGTGTCGACCCTCATCGTTGCACCCGGGCTCAGAACTCGGAGACAGGCCCGATGAAGCTGCCGTTGCTCGCGCGCACGATGTCATCGCGGGCCTTCTTGTCGGTAAACGGCGCACCGGTCTTGCCGTCCGGCCCCACGCTGTAGAGGTCGAAGTCGGAGTTGACGGGGACCAGGAAGTGGTCCTTGCGCTGGCCTTTGGGCTTCGGGGAAACGCCAAGGATCTTGAGATACTCGTAGGGACGGCCCCACGGATCGACCAGACCGTCGAGCCCGACATCGGCCAGGGTGTCCGGGAGATCGTTGAAATCCATGCCGAACTGGGCGAGGTCGGCATCCATCTCGGCGATGTCGACCTCTGCCTGCGTGCTGCGCACCCGCTCGGCATAGCCGAAGAGGCGCGGAATGATGATCATCGACAGGGTGCCGATCAGGGCTGCAGTGACGACCAGCTCCAAGAGCGTGAACCCTGAGTCCGCGCCCTTGGCCCTGAAGACCGATGCATTCGTCGCTCCGAAGCTGGTGTGAGCACGTTGTTTCATGACATTCAACCGGGTAGGACCCGGATAGAGCTATTTTAGCACAACCCATCCGGATTGCTGTTCAGGCTTCGTACAGAAGGCCTCAGACGCGGCGACGCATCGCCTCCTACCGCTCGAACCTCTTCCAGAGCACTCCGGGCTGATCCGTGAACCGGAGCTCCTCGCCCATCCCATCGAGGCGCACCTCCATCGAAAACCGTTTCCCGGCCACGTCTCGACAGAATATCGAGAAGTGACGGTCCTCGCCGACTGCCTCGGTGTTGAGCCCGAGGACCTTGAATCTGACCTCGCCAGTGCCCCCCGTGCCCAGCCTGACTGAGTCCGGCCGGAACTCGACAAATCGATCCGACAGGTCCTGGTCGTCAGTGGTCCACACTCCAGTCAGAGCCGGTGGCACCTTTCTGAGTTCCATGTCCTCGCGGTACACGACCTTTGCCACGACCACCGCAACCACCACCAGCAGTGCGAGAACGAAGAGGATTCGCGGCGTTGTGATAGCACCCTTCGGCCGCTCAACCCGAGCGGCATCGAGGCCGCGCGGACCGTCGTGGTCGTTCGCCACCATGTGTCCCCCCTGCCAATCGACGACTCAGTTGCCGCCCCGCCTACTTGATACGATACCTCGCCACCTCGGGATTGACTCCCGCTGCCGTGTGCTTTTCCCACACGTAAAAACCGGATCCGGTCTTGGCGCCCAGCTGACCCGACTCGACCAGCCGCTTCAGCAGGGGGCTGGGTCTGTAAAAGCTCCCGAACTCCTCCTCGATCACCTCACAGATGAAGAGCATCGTATCCAGTCCCACATAGTCGGCGGTCATCAGAGGACCCATCTTGTGACCGAGACAGTAGGTGCACTTGTCGACATCGTCGACCGCGGCGATGCCTTCCTCGACAACCCTGATCGCCTCGTTGACAAAGGGCACGAACATGCGGTTAATCGCAAACCCCGCCTTGTCCTCGGCCGGTATCTCGATCTTCCCCAGATCGTGGCAGAGACCGACCACGGTGTCGTAGGTTTCGTCCGAGGTGCCGAGACCACGAATGATCTCCACCCCCTGCTGTATGGGCACCGGGTTCATGAAGTGCATCCCCATGAAGTTGGCCGGATTGCCGAAGGCTGCGCCGAGACGGGTAATGCTGATTCCAGAGGTGTTCGAGACCAGTATCTTGTCGTAGCCGATCTCGGCGAGATTGCGGTTGATCCCTTCTTTGAGATCCGGCTTCTCCGGCACCGCCTCGATGATCAGATCGCAGTCGAGGAGGTCCTCCACGCTGGTCGTCGTGGAGAGGCGCCCGACCGCCTCGTCCTTGGCGTCGGCGGTGATTCCCTTTTCGCCATCCGATTTCTCGAAGGCTTTGACCAGCCGGTCGAGGCTCCGGGAGATCGCATCGAGCCCGCGTTCGAGAACCGAGGCATCAACATCCATCACGACAGTATCGAAGCCGCTCTGCGCCGTCACCTGCGCGATACCGTTGCCCATGGTACCGATCCCGATAACGCCGATCTTTTTCAGTCCGCTTTGACTCATGAAGGTCCTCCCGTGTCGTCACTCCCCCACATTCTACGCTTCTCTTCTCGGGGATGCCCGATCCTCGATACTGGATGCAGGATGCCGGAAAAGCTGATCGGCGGGTCCCGTCTCCGTGCCCGTCTCGGTTTCCGTGCCGGAGAACAGATGCTGGATGCTCGATTCGCCCACCCGCCCGAGGATTTGTCCGCAGATCACGCAGATTGGCGCAGATGATTCTCAGAGGGGTCTTGTCTTTGGGAGCTCGTCATCATGGCCCCCCTGCACGCCGACACGACGGATGAACGACAACGACGGCAACAAGCCGCGAAGCCGCGACACGTGACAGCCTGGGTGGGGGCCGACAGCCGCCGCTGAACTCTGCCACTGATGGCTGCCGCTGACCACTGCCGCTGAACTCTGCCGCTGTCTCGGCCGCTGATTCCTGACGCGGACCCTGACACTGTCGCCGGGCCATCGGGCACGGAGACGGGTACGGAGACGGGATTATGTTGACTCGGGAGAACGCGCCCGGTATACACAACTGGCCCGAAAATGCCGGAGAGAGAGTGATTCTCGAAATTGATCCCGTCGAGCCCGAACCGTGGCTCCTTGCTCGCGCCGCGCAGGTCCTTCGCGGAGGCGGTATCGTCGTCATGCCCACCGACACCGTCTATGGCCTGACCTGTGGAATCACCCACCACGAGGCAATTCGGCGCATCTACAAGCTCAAGGACATGGACGCCAAGAAACCTCTGTCCATCCTGGTCGGTGATATGACCATGATCGGCCGTTATGCCCGCGGCGTTTCGACGCCGGCCTTTCGAATGCTCAGACGAGTTCTTCCCGGACCCTACACCTTTATTTTCGAGGCTTCCCCCGAGGTACCCAAGATCATGCTCCGCAGGCGTCGGACAATCGGCATTCGCATGCCCGACAACCCGATCGCCCTCGCCCTGCTTGCCGAGATGGACGAGCCGCTCCTCAGCTCTTCGATCCGGGACCCCGACCTCGACTTCGTCAACGACCCCGAGGAGATCGAACGCTCGATGGGAAAAACCGTCGAGATGGTCATCGATGGCGGCATCCTGTTGCCGGTCCCGTCGACGATCGTCGATCTCTCGTCGGGAGAGCCCGTACTCATCCGAGAAGGAAAGGGTGATGTCGACACTCTGGAGCTGTTCTGAGGGCTGAACGTTCAAACGTTGAACGTTACAGGTTGCACGTTTCTGCGCCAGCCGCCTCTTCGACGACGGCACGGATCTGATCGCCCACTCTTCGCGGGTGATAGACCTGGCGCCACAGGTCGTGTCCACGCCGACCGAGATCGAGAGCCCGCTGTTGATCGCCGAGTAGGCCCGCGACGACGTCGACCCACGTGTCGGCGCCAGATGC
>CBDTWX010000332.1:0-6563 GCA_965364305.1 uncultured Thermoanaerobaculia bacterium | reverse complement strand
CACAGCCCACCTGGCGCCCGTAGACCTCGAAAGGCTCGATGCGCATGTGGATCTGATTGGCCATTCCGGCGACGACATCGTCGTGACAGTCCACGCAGGGGCTGTCCCCGGCCGCTGCCGGGAAGGCCAAGGCGCACACCGCGCTGACGAGTGCCAGCAGGATGCTCCTTTTCATCATTTCCTCCTTGTTTTCCTCGCTCAAAAATTTCGACTCAAAGGCAGAGAGGCTCCCGGAAGGAGCCTGGTTTCCAACGCGGATGTCGTCGGCTCGACCCCGAGATCTCGGTCGGCAGACGTCTCAACGAGCGGTCTGAATCGGCCGCTCGACGATCGCCTTGCCGCCCGCCCGGGGCAGCCATCGCCGGCTCACGAGTATGGGGTTTTTTCGCCCCTGAAGATCCAGTTCGTGCCCACGGTCACACGCTATCTATCTCAAAATTCACTGTCAAGTTTATGTCACTTTGGTCATATGTAAAAATATTCAATCATGCAAATCATAGCATTTAACTAGGTGAAATAAATGACTTTAAACTCGGTTTGTTAGCTGTTGACAGAGCTGAACGTGGGACGAGAATGCAAACTGTTATTGCATTGAGTCTCAAAATGATTGCAATCGTACAACGAAAAAGCGGGCCCGAGGGCCCGCCGAATTCTGATGTCGTGAACGATCAGTGGGAGGGGCTGAGAACAGCCGCCATCGGGTCGGCATCATAGCCGAGATCGGCCCAATCGAGACGCCCGTCGGCACCGTGGCAATCGAGGCATCGCAGAGCGTTGTCGGCCGGTTGCACCTCGTGGAAGATGCCCATGTAGCGTTTGACGGATACCCACTCGTACTCGAAGTCTTCGATGCCGTAAAGCACATGGGCGGCCTCGCGGACCGCGCCGTCGATGTTGCCATCGGCAAAGAACTCCTCGACGTTGATTGGCAGCATCCACCGGGTGTTCTTCGTCACCGGCATCTTTCCCCGGTGAACCTTGAACGGGTACAGCTTGGCTTCGGCGTCATCTCGCGAGCCCTGAGGCACGACCATCCCAACGACGCCATCCTCTCGCTGGGTTACCGGCACGCCCGGCAGCTGCGCCCACACGGTGCCGTTGTACCAGTCAATCTCGGGTTCGACGTTGGTGCCGTACGTGAAGGTCGGGATGTGCTTGTCCTTGGCTTCACTGTAATCGGGGGTCGACCAGTCCCGCACCATGTCGGTCTTGTCTTCCTTCGCGAAGACTGGGATATGGCAAACCGTGCAGTCGACCCTTTTGGCGTGCCGGTTCAGCAGCTCTTTCTGATGGGGCGCCGCCTCGTGGCACGCGCCGTCGGCGCACTGCAGCTGGTCCGCGGAATCCGAACCCATGAGATCGACACCCCGACCGCGCATGCGATGGCTGGCGCCCGCATGGCAATCCATGCATGCCATGTCGCCGCCGTCGGTGCCCATGTGGACGTCGAACTCACGGTCGGTGTCGGCGAGGGCGTACTCGATATCACCGCGTTTGTAGTTGGGTCCGCCGCCGGAGCCGGAGTGGCACCGCAGACAGCTCGTCCTCTTCGGCATGGTGATGCGCTTCGATACCGAGTCGAGGCCTTCCTGGTTCTTCCACAGGATCGGCTTCCACTCGAGGCTGCCGTCGTCGTTTTCGACCAGCGTGCGGTTGTAACCGGATGCATGGCAGATCAGGCAGTCGATGTTCTCGAGCTGTTCCTGGCTCATCTCGGAAGTCGGCATCTTCCCGAGTCCGGCATGGCACTTCGAACATCCCTGGGACAGAATCTCTCCCCGAGAGTTCTTGGTGATGCCGATCCACGCCGGGATCGGGTTGGTGCAGAAGTCGTTGATGGTGTTCATTTTCCCGAGGGCCTTGCCGTCGGCGTTGACGATCGCCGGGGTCTCTCCTGTCCATTGATAGTGCTGGGAGTGGAAAAATGTCTCGGCATCGTCCTGGTGGCACCCGAGGCAGGTCTTGGTGCCTTCGTAGTGCTCGAAGTATTCCTTATGGGAGTAGTCGGCAGCGAGCGCCGGCATCGCGGCTAGGGCAAGTAGCGACATCGTGGTGATGGTTCGCCGAATCATCATCTTCCTCCTCCTATCAGTTCTCAGAATCAGAAACGTGCCTGCAATCCTAGCAGGAACCGATCGGCGTCGGTCGGAGAGGGGAAGCCGAGGATCGGTGTGGAATCGAGATCCTTGGGCGCACCCATGTGCCAACCCGAGCCCGAGTTCGAGAAGTCGTACTTCATGTAATCGAGCTTGAGGATGAAACGCTTGGCGATGCGATGGGTGAGGTAGAGCTCCCACACGTCGCCGCGAACCGACGTCTTCGGCGCGTAGAAGCTGTCTTCGGCCACCGCCATGTTGAACCAATACTCGGAGCCGTAGTTGTACTCGAGACCGATCTTGGTCTTGTTGTTCGCGAAGTTGTAACGGGCGCCGAGATAGTACGAGTATCCATCCTGTGCTTCGGGGGTCTCAAAAGGATCAGAAAAGAGTCCGCCGAAGGGGGACGTGACGTTTTCGGGGTCCGACTCCATATAGCTCAGGCTCGCGAAGAGGTCGAAGGGTCCGGGGTGAATGACGCCAACGACGCTCGCCCAGCTGATGTCACCCAGGTTGGCCGAAGGGGAGTATCGCAGGACAACCGGGGCCGGCACCTCCTGGCCTGAGACCGGGTCGACCGGAAGAACCACCAGTCCGCCGAAACCGTCTGTCACGTCAAACGCACGCATCACGGTGGTCTGGACGAACACATCCTCGGTGTTCCAGATATCCCAGTTGACACCCAAAAACGAAGCGTCCTTGAGCCGATCGGCCGGAAGCTGGAGCTCCTGAGCGTTGCCGAAACCGGACTCGAAGCCGATGCCGTAGCACAACCTGAAGGTCGAGGTGTCGCTGATCTTCCAGCCAAAGGTCGCGCCGTCGAACTGGAAGTTGACGAGTGTACCCAGGGGAGAGCCTCCGCGCGGCTCGTCGTTCCTGAAGTTGAGCGGCACGCCGCCGGTCGAGGGACGACGACCGATCGACAGGTAGAACTTGTCTCCACTCCATGTGAAGTAGGCACGCTCGACGCGAAGGATGTCGGAGTTGGGCACCGATGTCGTGGTGCCGTCGATATTGATCGAGGTCGGAAAGCCGTTGAAGGTCTGGACACCTGTCGAGTCGCCCCACACCTTGTACATGGAGAGGCGTCCGGCGAACTCGACGTTCTTTGCGACCTTGGCGTCCATCTGAAGACGGAGCCGGTTGGTGTAGAGGATCGAGTTTTTGTAGTCGTAGCCCTCGGTGAACGTGAAAGGCAGGAGCTGCTGCATCAGGCCCTGCTGCATCTCCGGCGGGAACGAGGCCATCACCTCCTTCAACCAGTCGAAGCTGACGACGTTATCGAGATAGTAGAGGTAATCGGCGTAGTTCTGGGCGATGTAGTTTTGGACGTCACCAGGTGACTGCGGCGGCATGCCGTTGCTATTGAAATAGAAGAGTGTATCGACCAGGCCTCGCTGCAAAGCCATGCCGTTGAAGTAATCGTCATAGGTCGCGTTGATGGAGTTGACCTCGAACCGGAAGTCGCCACTGAAGTTGACCCGGTCCTTGGCGGTCTTGATCTCGTTCTTCATGACCCGCTTTTCGAGGTCGTTGATCTCTTCCTTGAGCTTTTCGATCTCTTCCTTTGTCGCCGCGTCGTCCTGAGCGAAGCCAACCGACGTCAGGCAGAGCAGTGTGATTCCGAGAGCCGCGATGGTTTTGCGAAACATTGCATCATCCTCCTTGAAATCTTTTCTCAGCCGCAGGTCATGGGCTGTTCGGAGTCGGCCGCGTGGTCGACTGCGAACGTCTTGATCATTTCGAGGTTCTCGTCGCTGATGACTTCGGTAACAGGCTTGTTGTCATGGTTGGGATCCATGACGGCCGAGTGCGAATCGACGTACTTCTTGTCGAAGAAACGGTCCCACTGGTCCTGGATCAGGGTCATCGGCGTGTACTCACCGTTCGGGGAGTCGGCCTCGTGGCAGGGTTTGCAGTACTCCTTGTAGAGATCCACGCCCTTCGGCTTCTTGGCCGCGGTCGCCACATTGGCCAGGCTGAGCGCGAGCACTCCGATCAGGATGGTCGCAACAATCAATTTCGATCGAGTCATTTTTTCCTCCTTGTGCCTTTCTTCACAAACTAAAACGATACACAACGGCTGAATAGGTTTCCCATATCGCCAAAGAAGAATATAACTAGATGTCTACATTGTCAAGAGTATTCAAATGAAAGAATGTCTTGATTAGAGATGTAATCTCAATTGCATCTACTTTTCGGTACAAGGAGAATCGCTCAGGACCTGATGATGACGTAGAGCCAGTTGAGGCCGACGAGGGAAATGGCCGTGATCCGACTCCACATCGGTACAGGTGCGGTAATCACCGGTACGTTTTCCCGCGTCATGGTCCAGATGGCAGCCAGCGGACCACCGAGGACAAAAATCAAACCTCCCAACACGGCCAGCGGATTGGCGGCGAAAGCGGCCGCAAGATCGCCGCTGAGAAAGGCGATGGCCGCTCGCGTCGTGCCACAGGTTGGACACGGGACGCCGGTCAGCGCACGAAATACACAGGGTCGAAGGAGGGGCGTGAGCGAGAGCCACAAAGGACGCAGAACGAGCGCTGAAACGGCCGCCGCCAACCACAGAAGCGCCAGCTGGCGATCCTCGATCGTGGTTTCGCGAAATCTCACCTCGAGGATGCGATTCCGGCCAACACTCCGAAAAACGTCAGGGCGGCGAGAAACGCGCAGCAAAGTACGACCGGGAGAATGACAGCCACTGCGGCCTTGCCGCGGCTTACGCCGTGCGCCGTCGAGAGGCCGATGATCAGCAGGATCAGCGACCATACTAGGGACAGCAGTCCGCCGCAGAATGGAATCGCCTGAGCGAGTTGAGACGCCTGCGCGTAGCTGCAAACCCTGGCCGTGGCCTCGAATCCCCGGGTCGCCCCGCCGAGGAGCATGAGCATGAGGTGGAGGATTGCGGCCTCAACAAAGACCGCGATGATGGTGATGAACGGCGCGAGAAAGATGATCGCGACCGTCATCGCCGTGGACATTCCCATCACAGCTCCGGCCAGACCCAGTTGATCCGAGTCCAAGAATGGCAACGACATGCCGCTGAGAAGGAGGCTCCAGACTGACGAGATCGCGATCCCAACCCAGGCCACCAGGATCCCGAAGAGCAGTGGCTGGCCAACACCGCCGAAGATCGGCATTCGTTCGAACGCCTGGCTCGGCTCGGTGGCGAGAAGCTTGACGGTTTCAATGAACCGTTCGAATGCGCCGGCGCGAGCGGTATCTTCCCACGGTATTGGCGTGCGCGGCCCAGCGGGCGCCGCAGGCGGCGGCGATGATGTTGCTTCCATGATGTCCTCCAGTAATTCGCGGCCTCGGCGGCCGCGAATTACGGTATCGAATCGTCAGTCAAGGACTGTCCTAGCCGACGGGCGGCGGAGGCGCCTGATCCGTGACGACGGCTTGAGGCTCGTTCTTGAAGACCGAACCGCCGATAAGGCCGCCGATGGGGCCGAAGATCGCGCCGAAGAGGAGCGCGAAGAACACACCGATCAGAACAATCATCAACGTGCCCGAGCTTTCCATGAAGCCCGTGATCTGATCGAGGACCTCGGGGTCGATTTCGGCGCCGCTGGCCCGAATCTGGTCGATGACCTCTTCCCAATCGCCCACTCCGAAGGCCGCGTTGATGATGCCGCCGAGCACCCCGGAGACGACGCCATAGATCAGACCCGAGAAGAGCCCGACGGTTGCCCCGTTTCCGGGTCGGAAGGCGGCGCCGGCTCCCCTGCATTCCTTTGAATAGAGAAATGCCGCGAGAAATCCACAGCCGATGATCAATGCGCAGCAGGCGCAGTTGATCCAGTTGATGACCGGGATCGCGCCGGCGACGCCGAAGGCGACACCGGAGATCAGGGCGGGTTTGAGCATCGGGGGTGCCTGGTCGTTCATGTTTCCTCCTTAACCGGTCGTTCTATCCTACCGAATCCTGTCGGCGATATTCCGAATTTTGTCGTGAATTCCGTCGGACGATCTCGACGAGTGCGTCGCCGAGGTAGAGACCCCCCAGCAGACCTGGCGGCAGTGCCAGCGCGAAACGCAGCCAGTTGCCGGCGCTCGGGAGGCCGATCTCGCCGACGGCGACGTCGATCACCGTGGGCGCGGCCACCACCGATGACAGCGCCCTTTTGATATCCATCGAAAACAGCAACAATCCGGCGCCGTATTCGGCGACCCCCAGCGATATCAGCGGGCGCAGCTACCTCAGCACCGTGACCTGGAACCCGCCGCCGTGGCCCACGCCGGGCGAGATCCAGAGCACCGTGGACAAGAACCCGGCGGGACCGCCCACACCGGTGGATCTGGCCAGCCTGATCCAGCCCATGGTCAACGATACCGCCTGGTGTGGCGGCAATCCCATGGCCTTCAAGATCGAAATCGATCCCACGCTGCCCGGCGCCAGCGCCAACCGCATCGCCAAGTCCTTCGAGACCGGCAACAGCGCCGAGGCGCCCGGGCTGCGCG
>CBDTWX010000331.1:0-6565 GCA_965364305.1 uncultured Thermoanaerobaculia bacterium | reverse complement strand
GACGCCGTGATTCGCCGTCCGTAGTAGACGCCTGGTGAGAAGTACGGGTTAGGCCGCAGGAGCGTCTCCGGATTGGCCGTGTCATAGACGAGACGTTTGACCGACCGCCAGAATGCCTCCTCGCCGATGAGATACCTCAGAGAATGCAGTAGCCAGGTTCCCTTGGTGTAGATATCGCCGGCGGGTCCTCGGCCCCCTGGATCATCGAAATACAGCTGGGCGGTAGAAAACTCTTCACGGGGGCGATCGGGTTACAGGCGTCGATACCTCGATATGAACGGTACATGCTGGAGTAAAACGCGGCGTCCCCCAGGACCTCCCGGGTGTACTCCGGCTGCATGAAGGCGCCGAATCCTTCGTGCAACCACATGTCCGAGACCGTCTCGTGCGTCATGAGGTTGCCGAACCACTCGTGCGCCAACTCGTGGTGGAACAGCCAATCGAAGCCGTATTCGCCACGCCGGAATTGGTTGCCGTAGGCGTTGATCGTCTGATGTTCCATGCCGAGATGAGGGGTCTCGGCGACCCCGAGTTTTTCCTGGCCCCAGGGATAGGGTCCGACCTTGCGCTCGAAGAACTCGATCGTATAGCGGCCATCGAAATCCAGTTCGAGGACCGACATATCGGTTGATGCCACGAATCGAATCTCGGCCGATCCTGCTATCGACTTCCGGTCGATTTGAATGTCGTTTCGAAGCGTGTAGTGTTCGACGTCGTACGCCTTGAGATTGTCGGACATCGGCCGGCCCGAATCCAATGTGATCTCGCTGGGCGCCACGTTCTCCTCGGCGCACGAGCTGACGACGAGCACGATGACCAGGACAAAACGCGTCATGGCGGTTCTCCTCGTGGGTATTCTATGTGACACGGTTCCGAAACGAAGGCTCAGATTGGCCCGTTGGATATGCCGAGACGCAGCTGCAACGCCAGATCGCCGATTTCACCGTGATGGTCCTAGCCGATGATTCGCACTCGGGAACCAACCGATCGGAACCTCGTAGAATGACCCTGGGGAGAATAGAATAATGGCTCACGGCGAGAGAAACCGCAGGGTCTTCATCCGAGATCTTCTGACGCTGAGTCTGGCGGGTCCGACTGCGCTCAGAACATTTGCGGCCACGGGTGCCGTCGAAAGCCCTCTGTCACCGATCCGCAGGCGCATTCCCAATCCCTTTTTAGAGAACGGCAAGCCGGTTGTCGTGATCGTCCACGGCAACGACTTTCGCGCGATGTTGGCGCGGGGCATGGAGACGCTAGGCGGATTTGCGAGATTCGGAACCGGCAAGTCGGTGATCGTCAAACCGAACTTCGTGTTCGACAAAAAGACCCGCTATCCGACCACGACCGACGAGAGATCGGTTCTGACGACAGTCGAGTTCCTCCAAAAAGACGGCTTCAACGACATCACGGTCGCGGACCGCCGCGGCAAGCGCACCGACAGCGGCCGGGCGGGAGGTAAGTTCGAGTGGAGCGGGTTGAACGAGCTTGCCGAGCGCGGCGGTTTCATGACCGACTCGCTGATGGACGACGCCAAGGCGCCGTCGGTGCAGGTCGGTGACGACAGATGGACGACGATGCCGTCGATCGGCGTCATCAAGAAGATCTATGAAGCCGGGTTGATCATCAACATGCCGACTCTCAAGAGGCATTCCCAGACGCACCTCACTTGCTCGTTGAAGAACAATATGGGCGTGCTCGATGTGCCGACAACGGAGTACATGCACCTCTGGGGAGAGGCCAACAAGGCGGCCCACGACTCGATGCCCGCCGACAAGGTCGCACGGAGACTCTGTGTCGCCGTGGCGGAGGCCGCGATGGCGGTGAGCCCGGAGATGACGGTGATCGATGCGAGACGGGTGCTCTGCAAAAACCACGGCAGCGTCGCGCAGGGCGGGCTTCGCGAGGCGAATCGCCTGATCGTCAGCGGTGATCCGGTCGCGGCGGACGCCTGTGCGGCCGGCGTACTCGAGGAAGTCTACGAACCGTACGATCTCGGTCCTTCAGCCGAGACGCTTCGTCACGCCGCAGCCCTGGGAGTTGGCGTGGCACATCTCGATGGCGTGGTCGTGAAGGTGATCGAAGCCTGAGTGCCGAGGTCCGGAAGATCTTGGCGGGGCGGGTCGGTTGAATGGGTTGAACGCGAGGAGGGAATCTCATGACCGATCAAACCGTGCCCTCGAGCGTCTGGACGGCGGAATCGATGGCGGCGCTGCTCGCCCGGCAGCGGAAGGCGTCTCTGACCGAGTTGCCGGTGACGGCAGCCACCAGGATCGACAGGATCGATCGGGCGATCAAGCTGCTGTCCGAAAACGAGGGAAACATCGCCGATGCTCTCTCGTCAGACTACGGCTGCCGGCCGCGCGACCTGTCCCGGTTCGCCGAGGTGGCCGCCAGCATCGGCGTCTTGAAGCACGCCCGCAAGCATGTGCGCAGGTGGATGCGGCGGGAGCGCCGCAAGCTCGACTTTCCGATCGGCCTGCTCGGCGGCAGGGCCTGGGTCGAGTACGTGCCGAAAGGTGTGATGGGCATCATCAGTCCATGGAACTTCCCCGTTTTTCTGACGTTCTGTCCGCTTTCCGGTGCCCTGGCTGCCGGCAACCGGGCGATGGTCAAACCGTCGGAGCACACTCCGGCGACCTCCGCGCTGATCTCGGACCTGGTCGCTGAGGCATTCGAAGAGACGGAAGTGGCGGTGTGTCCTGGCGGACCAGACGTGGGGCGTGCCTTCAGCGAGCTGCCGCTGGACCACCTGCTGTTCACCGGTGGAACCGCGATCGGCCGCCTCGTGATGCGGGCCGCTGCGGATAATCTCGTACCGGTGACCCTCGAGCTGGGTGGCAAGTCGCCGGTGGTGGTCGGGCGGTCGGCCGATCTCGACCGCGCCGCGATGAGCGTTGCCCTCGGAAAGCTCCTGAACGCGGGCCAGATTTGCATCGCCCCGGACTACGCCTTCGTACCCGCCGAACGTGTGCACGACTTCGCGGCGGCGATCGAGGGGCACATCCAGTCGATGTACCCGTCGCTCGAAGACAACCCCGAGTACCCTTCGGTCATCAACGAAAACCAGTTTGCTCGACTTCAGGCGGCGGTCGAGGAGGCGCGGCTGAGCGGCGCCGAGGTTCGGGAGATCAACCCGGCGGGGGAGGACCTCACCGGGAGTCCTCTCCGGAAGATGCCGCCGACCATCGTGATCGAGCCTGACGACGATCTGCAGCTGATGCGGGAGGAGATCTTCGGTCCGGTGCTCCCGGTCAAGGGATACCGAGAGATCGACGAGGTGATCTCCTATATCAACGACCGGCCTCGGCCGCTGTGCCTCTACTACTTCGGAGACGAAGCCGCGGAACGGCAGCGCGTTCTGGAGAACACGACATCGGGCGGGGTCACGCTCGACGAGGTGCTCATCCACGCCCTGATCGAGGCGCTGCCGTTCGGTGGCGTGGGAGCCAGCGGTATGGGCCTCTATCGAGGCATCGACGGCTTCCGGGAGTTCAGCCACGCCAGGGCGGTCTTCAAGGCTCCACGGCTCAATATGTGGAAGCTGCTGGGCCTCGTGCCACCCTACGGTACGACCCTTCAGCGGACGCTCGAAAAAGAGCTGAGGGCCTGAGGGACATCGAAAATACGCCATCTCGGTGAGAAATGAGGCCACATCCCGGCTGTCATGAGCCCGGACTATTCACCAATCTTCGGCTGCAAGGCCCGATGCACCGCACCCAGCGCCGTATTCTCGCCTCGGGGTGCTCGACGTACTGTCACGTACGCCTCCGCGCCCCTCGGGTCGAAAACGACCCTGGGCACGTCACCTCGAACCTTTCGCTTCGAACGCTGGTGAATAGTCCGGGCTAAAACGCATCGGGACTTCTGCTCCATCCAGCCTGCCCCAACCCAGAATCCCTGAACCTTCGTCTACTATGCCTGTCTGCGGACCGCCATCCCAGCAGAAGCAGTCTCCGCCCGCGTTGGTTCTGCCCGGTAAAGCCCATCCCCGTGGTAGGATGGGAGGATCCTGTGCGATTAGGAATCAGGACAATTTTTTGCGTCAAATATGGGCATGTCAGATCGGTGTCGTATGAAAGGCCAATGATGGAAGGAATTTCTCAATTTTGGATCGATCTGCGCGGTCCGAAATCACCGAGGAAGCCATGACCCGGCCGATGCCCACTTCGAACGTGCGGGAAATCGCGGTGTCGTGCCTCGAGGCCGCTGGATGTGCATGACGAGTCGGAAAGGTGCAGACATGAGAGAGAAATGGGATAGGTATTTGACACCCGGCGCCGTGATGAGCTTCGGCACGTCGGTCCTCCGAGTATGCGGCATGGTGGTTCTGACCATGGCGCTTGGGCAGCCGACCGCAGCGAACGAAACGGCGAGTTTCATGAATGCACCCGGCTCCGACACCAGCGTCGCGGGCCGAGCCAGCGTCCCACCCTCGTCCGTCGCCATCCGTGGCGAGTTCGAGGCGTATCAGGAGTATGACGCCGACCGACCCCCGCTCGGAAGAGGCAACGGTTCCTTGAAGATCTTCGTCTGGAATGACGGCACCTGGGACGCCAAGGGCAGCCTGGATTTCGACAAGTACTACCGTGAACAGCGGATGAGCCTCGACCTTGATGGAATCGAGAGCGACAGCATCAGGGTGAAACTGGTCAAAGACGGCGGCGGCAGCGCTCACATCGACTCGGCCCTCTTCGGTGGACAACCGGCAACGGAGCTGTACCCGGAAAGCCCCGCCGGGCCGGCCAAGCTGGCCACCAAGGACTTCGACGTGCTGCACGGCTTCGATAACGCTATTGAACTGAGTTTTGATGACCCGGGTGACCTGGATGTCTTCAGCATCACGGCCCGGATAGAACCCGAGCGCCTCAACACAACCCCCTTTCAATTGCCGCAATCCAACTTGATGAGGATCATGCGCCCGGACGTCGACTTCTGGCCCTATCAGCTCGATTCCAATCGGGGCAGCTTGACGGAAAGTCCGGATTTTGAGGCTGTCGGCGCGCGAGCGCCCTTTTTCAAAGAGTTTCTGAAAGCGGGTTCGGGCCATCCCTCGGATTACGCCTACGGCTGGGTGTTCAACGACGAGCACAATCTCTATGTGTTGATGGACGTCACCGGCGACAACACCATGGACGGCGACAAGGACTATGCCACGGTCTTTGTCAACACGCCTTCAGGGTTGAAAAGTTACAAGATCACCCAATCCGAGAACCAGTGGGGCGAACCCCATTTTATCTACACCGACAAGGTCGCCTACCAACACAAGGTGTATGCCTTTCGAATCCCGTTTGAGGCTGTTGGATTAGGGAGCCCAACAGACGGCGCCACGCTGCAGCTGGCGTTTGCGATCTATGGCACATTGGCCCCATCGACGCTGACCGTCGATCCTCAGAGCACTCTATTCAGTGCTGCGGCCCAGAGCGTGACCCTGACCGCAACAGTCACGGGGGGTGGGTCCTGCGATCCGGACACATCCGGAGAGGTGATTTTCCAGGTGAAAGATGGCCTGACGGACATCGGGATGGCAGTCACCGACACCTCTCTCGTGTCCGGGGCGGCTTCGGTGAGCTACACCCTGCCGGCCGCGACGGCAGTGGGGGCGTATACCATCGAGGCGTCGTTCACTGACGGCGGGTTCGTGTGTCAAAACAGCTTGGGTACCAACACCCTCACCGTCGACCCCAGTTCGGACGTCGGCTTCTCCAAGATCTTCCTTCCCGACACCATCGGCCCGGGGAGCACCTCCGAGCTGCGCTTCGACATCAGCAATGTCGAGGGCTCGAGCCTGATCACCGACATCGCGTTCACCGACGTGCTGCCGGCCGGGATCGTGCTGGCCGAACCGCCGAGCGCCTTCACTGACTGCGTCGATGGCATCCTCAGCCTCGGCGACGACCCCGACAGCATCAGCCTGAGCGGGGCCCGGCTCGGTGCCGACAGCGCCTGCAGCGTCACCGTCAATGTCATCGGCACCGCCACCGCGACCAACACCTCTGGCGAGCTCACCTCGAGTGACGGATCGAGCGGCGCGGCGGTGGCCACCTTGACCGTCGACACCGCGCGACCCGGGTTCTCCAAGACGTTCTCACCGGCCTCGATCCCACTCGGTGGCACCAGCACGCTGACCTTCACCATCGACAACACAGCAAACGGGGCGGGCGTGGGCTACCTGCAGTTCAACGACAACCTGCCAGCCGGAATGGTCGTAGCCACCCCTCCCAACGCCGCCAGCGATTGCGGAACCGGACCTATCGTCCCGGTGATCACCGCTAATCCCGGGGAAAGCACGATCAGCGTCTCCGCAAACGGCTCGTTGCCGTCATTCCCCGTGGTGGCCGCTGGGGCTGCCTGTACCGTGACCGTCGATGTCACCACCACAGCCTCAGGCACCCTGGTCAACACGAGCGGCGAGCTGTCGTACATATTCCTTTCACCAGACACAGCCGGATCTGCGACCGCCGTTCTCGACGTACCGATCGAGTTCTTGACCAAGGTCTTCCTCGACGATCCGGTCGCCCCGGGTGGCACGGTCACCCTCCAGTTCGCCATCCAGAACCCGAGCCGC
>CBDTWX010000330.1:0-6576 GCA_965364305.1 uncultured Thermoanaerobaculia bacterium | reverse complement strand
GTAGCTGCGGTAGCGGCTGAGGACCTTCTGGCGTCCGGTGTAGAGGCGGGCGGCGCGAATCGCATTCTCGTTGGCCTCGGCGCCCCCCAGGGTGAAGAAAAAGGTGTTGATGTCGCCAGGGACGATCTCGGCGAGCAGCTTTCCGACCCTCGCCCTGACTTCGGTCGCCATCCCGGGGTAGACGTAGATCAGGGTGTCGAGCTGCCTCTTGACGGCCTCGATCACCTTCGGGTGGCTGTGGCCGATGAGGACGCTCATCAGCTGCGAGTTGAAGTCGATGATGCGCCGGCCGTCGGTGGTGTAGAGGTAGACGCCTTCGGCGCGCTCGATGGGCACGGGGTTGACGTCGTCCCCCGCGGCCCACGAGAAAAGGGTGTGTTTCTTACAAAGGTCGACGATCTC
The DNA here is from genome assembly GCA_965364305.1 of uncultured Thermoanaerobaculia bacterium. Classification (GTDB taxonomy): domain Bacteria; phylum Acidobacteriota; class Thermoanaerobaculia; order Thermoanaerobaculales; family Sulfomarinibacteraceae; genus Sulfomarinibacter. Next base: position 6,174 of record CBDTWX010000330.1, on the reverse strand, counting down.
GTTGTGGTTCATAGAGACCATCCTAGCGCTCTACACGCGAGGCGTCGACCGCATATCTCCGATCCTTGGTCATCGGCCGCGGATGACCAACTCGGTTGCGTTGTTGGCACTGGGAATCATGCCGCTGATCTTCGGTTCGACGGCGGGGTGGGCTGCGCGATCTGACATTGTCCACCTCAAGGACGGCGACCGGTGTTCCCATCGAGAGGCGATGTTGACACCGGGACCCTCCCTCTCTATATTATCCATATATGGAGGCGTATATGGAGCTATCAAAGAAAACCACCATTCTCTTCAGCCCCGAGCTCCATGAACAACTGTCCCGCATCGCGGCCCATCGCGGGATCAGCCTCGGAGAACTCGTGCGCGACGCATGCGAAAAGCGATACGGACTGGCGTCGCGCGAGGAGCGTCTGGCTGCAGTGGAAGAGCTCGCCGGGCTCGATCTCCCGATCGGCACTCCAGAAGAAATGAAAAAGGAGTCTGTTCCAAAACCCGAGGAGCTCCTGCCGTGATTTTGGTCGACACCAATATCCTGATGTACGCTGCCGGTTCCGAGCATCCCAACAAGAAACCGAGCATCCGCACTTTGGAGTCGGTCGCCGATGGAACCCTGGACGCGGCACTCGACGCCGAGGTGCTCCAGGAAATCCTGCATCGGTACCGTGCCCTGAATTGGTGGCACGAGGGACGACGGGTATTCGACGCGGCGCGAAAGATCTTTGCCGTGGTGCTTCCGGTCACTGCCGACATCCTGGACGGGGCTCGGGAGTTGCTGGACGAACACTCCGGTGTGTCAGCACGCGATGCGCTCCATGCCTCATTGGTGAAGAACCACGAGCTCGATGGGATCTGCAGCTTCGACACCGCCTTCGACGCCATCGACTGGCTACGGCGTGTCGAACCGCAAAATGTGGTTCGCGGGGGCAGATCGTGACCGTCGGCGGGCAATTCTCACCGGGTACCGTTGCGACACCAGCCGAGCCCACGGAGCCACAGGTTTTTCTGCAGATTGGGCGAAGGAGTGATCTGCGTCCGCGGCGGCAATCTCTCGCTACCGTCACTGCTAGATGAGAAAAAGATTGAGTCTCATCGAAGTGGCGCGAGATCTCGCCGAGGCTGTGGATCGGCTGGTTTTCTCGGTTCCGGTAAGCCATGTCTACAACCCGCTCGCCTATGCGTGGGAAGCGCATGCCCAGTACCTCGAACGATTCGGACACGCCCCCAAAGAAGTGCTCTTCCTCGGTATGAACCCCGGACCGTGGGGGATGGTGCAGACCGGAGTGCCGTTTGGCGAGGTCGGCGCCGTCCGCGACTGGTTGAGGATCGAGGCCGAGGTGGGACGGCCCGATCCCGAGCACCCCAAAAGACCGGTCACGGGATTTGAGTGCTCGAGATCCGAAGTCAGCGGCGTGCGACTCTGGGGCTGGGCGAGGGACACCTTCGGGACGCCGGAGCGCTTCTTCGAGCGCTTCTTGATCGCCAACTACTGCCCGCTCGCCTTCATGGAGGAAACCGGCCGCAACCGTACGCCCGACAAGCTGCCGGCGGCTGAGCGCAAACCGCTCCTCGAAGCCTGCGATCGCGCCCTCGTACGGACCGTCGAGCTTCTGCGGCCCGAGATCGTCATCGGCGTCGGGGCCTTTGCCGAGGGACGCGCCCGGGCCGCCCTCGACAATCTCGACACTCGCGTCGGGCGCATCCTTCACCCCAGCCCTGCGAGCCCCGCCGCCAACCGCGGTTGGGCCGAGCGCGCGACCCGGGAGCTGCGAGACCTCGGGGTAGCTCTGCCCTGAGATCGAGACCTTCTTTCGCCGACGCGCAGTAATTTTGGGTATCCTTTGCAGGAGGGGAAGCCATGCACTGGAGCTACTCGTGCCCACACTGTGAATCGCCGCTCAACCCCGAGGACCGGGTGGTCCTCCGCGCGGAGCACGGTGAACAGCGATTCCTCGCCGGTCTCCACCCGCAGCCCGGCAACTACTCGGTTGACCTGCCACCCGGTGAAGAAATGGTCCAGGGAACCCGTTGGGAGTTCTTCTGCCCGGTCTGCCACCACAGCCTGGTGTCCGAGCTCTCGGATGACCTCTGCGAGCTCGACCTCCAGTCCATAGGGGAAACCCATCGGGTTTACTTCTCACGGATCGCGGGCGAGGAGGCGACCTTTGTCGTCTCGGCCGAGGGGATGCTCAAGGACTACGGGATCCACACCGATCGCTACCTGGAGCGCCTCGTCCACGCGAAGTACATGCGGTAAATTCGTGCCGCGGGCCCGAGATTTCGGTCACGGGCAGGGATTGAGAAGAGCACGACACATGGCGGCATCGACCACTCATACCCCCCTTTTCAGGAGGATCGCGCTGCTGATCGCCTGCATCTCGGCGGCAACGATCGCCCCCGCGCAGGAAGAGGAGCGGCCACCAACCGAGTTTGGTGCGACGGTCGAGGTGAAGCGAATCATCACCGAAGTGCGGGTCGTCCACTACGACGGTTCGCCGGTTCTCGGTCTCGGGCCCGAGGATTTCAAGGTCAGGGTCGATGGCGACCGAGCCGAAGTGCTCTCCGTGCTGTGGATCCCATCTACCGAAGAGGTCGCGAATGAGGCGGCCGGGGAGGCTGCTCACCGCCCATCCTCTCCACTGACCTCCGTCGAGCCGGACGGGCGCTTGATCGTGGCGCTTTTCCAGGTCGACCCCATGTTGCGTGCGTCGCGAACCGTCGGTCTCGTCCGCATGGCACCGCGGGCCTCTGATTTCGTGGGCCATCTCGGCCCCGACGACAAGGTCGCGGTCCTGGTCTTCGACAGCCATCTCGAGCTGCTCTCCGACTTCACCGGCGACCACGAGGGCATTGCCGACGCCATCCATGTGCAGAAACTGCTCAGCCGACAGTCGGCGGGAGTCGAGCCCACCTCACCATCATTCACCGAGCGCTTCGATTTCGAGGGGGCCCGGGAGGTCGCATCGATGGCCGATGCCCCCGAGCTCATCGGTGAGGCTCTGAAGCCCATCCCACGCACCAAGCTGCTGCTCCTCTTCGGCTACTCCCTTTATGATCTCAGCGAAAATCAAACCACCAGGGATGACGACTACCGAAGAGCGATGAGCGCCCTCAGCAGAGCCAGGACCTCGGTCTTCTCGCTTGGCGGCGGGAGCGATATGCGCACGATCGCCGAAGACACCGGCGGTTCTTTTTTCGAGACCCACCTCTTCCCTGACATGGCGATGAAGAGGCTGGCGCGGGTCATCTCGGGCTACTACGAGCTCGAGATCGCCCCTCCACCGGACCTCGACGACGAGTACACGATCAAGGTCTCGGTCGATCGCCCGCGCACCGAGATCTCGGTTCGCCAGGATCATCCGTCAATCCCGGCCCCGAATGTCGTGAACTGAAACGGACCCCCAAAGACATTTTGGGCTTATCCTGGAGCCATGAAAGTGGCGGTCCTGACCTCAGGTGGAGTGGATTCCTCGGTCGCACTGATGCGTCTGGTCGAGGAGGAAAAGCACGAGCTCACCGCCTTCTACCTCAAGATCTGGCTCGAGGACGAGCTGGCCTTTCTCGGCCGCTGCCCGTGGGAGGAGGATCTCGAGATCGTGCGCAGGGTGTGCGAAGGCGCCGGGGTGCCGCTCGAGGTGATCTCCCTCCAGCACGAGTACCGCAACACGGTCATCGCCTACGTCCTCTCGGAGCTCGAGATCGGCCACACCCCGAGCCCGGATGTCCTGTGCAACCGGGCGATCAAGTTCGGAGCCTTTGTCGACCGGATCGGGGACCGGTTCGATCTGGTCGCCTCCGGCCACCACGCCCGGGTCGCAGTCCGAGACGGACTGGCTCGACTGTTGCGCGGCGCCGACCCGAAGAAGGACCAGACCTATTTCCTGTGTCAACTCCGACAGGATCAGCTCGCGCGTTGTCTGTTCCCGATCGGTCATCTCGAAAAGGCCGAGGTGCGCGTCGAGGCGCGCCGCGCACGACTGCCCAACGCGGATCGTCCCGACAGCCAGGGGATCTGTTTTCTGGGGAGGGTTCCGTTCAACGACTTCGTCGCCCACCACCTCGGCCAGAAAACGGGTGAGATCCGTGAGATTGGAACGAACCGGGTGCTCGGTGAGCACCGCGGCACCTGGTTTCACACGATCGGCCAACGGAAAGGTCTCGGCCTCGGCAGCGGCCCCTGGTACGTCGCCCGGAAGGATATCGCTGACGACGTGGTATGGGTGGTCCACGCCGATCATCTGGCCGAGTGGGCACGTTCGACATTCAGCATCCCGAGCCCCCACTGGGTGGCGGCGCCACCGGTCCGATCCGATCTTGCAGTCCGGATCCGGCACGGCGAACGGCTCGACGCCTGCACTGTGACCCCGCAAACCGGCGGCGCTCTGAGGATCGACCTGGTCGATGCCGCAGATCCGGGCGTCGCTCCCGGGCAGTTTGCGGTGTTGTATGACGGCGAGGAGTGTCTCGGGGGAGGGGTGATCGAATGGGATGAGGGCTCTGAGCACTGAATTCGGAATTCGGAATTCGGAATTTCCGCCCACCCTGCCACCATCGCAGAGCCTCCACCCACCCGAGGAGCCTTTGAGTTCCCACGCGACTGCCCGGTTGTCGGAAACCCGCAGCCAGGGACCGGGGCAGGATCAGTCGCCTGCACAGTTGTCAGGCGCAGGTACAGCGACGGCGTCAGACTCGGCGTCGGAGACGGAAGCCGCGACAGTGACCGTCTTGAAGTCTAATCAATATATCGAATGGAACAGCCTCCAGGTCATCGCGCGAACCTCGCCTAAGGACTGCAAGGCGGTGGTTGCTTTACCGCGATGCACAGAACGACCCGAGAAGATCGTGTCGCGGTTCCTGCAGGTCACCGTCGCGAATCACGGCCCCTGCGTCTGATCTCCGCCCCTGCTGCCTGGAACTGTCATCTGTCTCTGAACACTGCCGCTGTTTGAGTCGCTGTCATCGCTCGCTGCAACGGTCCGTGTGCGGAGGGGTAACGTGACGAAAGTTCTGGCCCGGCAGCGTCAAGGGCCTGAGACAATGGTTGTGAGGGAACAGCCATGAGTGATCACATCGATGACGATCCTTACGCCGAGCGGGAGCCCTCGCGGCCGAAAAGACGTCTCTTCACCCGCCGACGGGTCGTGATCGGTGGCGGATCGGTCGTTGCCGCCGGAGCACTCGCCGGCGGCAGCTTCTTCGCGTTCGACCGATACCGCCGATTCGGGCGAGACGCCGACGCAACCATTCGCGACCACCGGATCGAGCTATCCGCCTCGGTTCCTCCGGTGGTGATCGCTCACGGCCCTGATCCGGCTCTCAATGTGCGGACGGTGATTGAGCGGATGGGCGGCATGGGTCGGTTCGTCGGTCCGGGCGACGTCGTGGTCGTCAAGCCGAACATCGGCTTTGACCGCTCACCGCATCAGGCCGCCAATACCCACCCCGGGGTGGTGGCCGAGGTCGCGCGCCTCTGTCTCGAATCGAGGCCGCAAAGGGTGATCGTCTGCGACTGTCCCGTCGCCGAGTCTCGGCGGGCTTTTGAACGCAGCGGCATCATGCGGGCGGCGCGAGAGGTCGGGGCCGAGGTCGTGCTGCCGGAGGAGAGCAGCTATCGCACGGTGGAGATCTCTCCTCGCCTCGGAACCTGGGATGTTCTGGAACCGTTCGTGGTGGCCACCAAGATCATCAACGTACCGGTTGCCAAGCACCACAGCCTCACCAACACCACCGCCGGGATGAAGAACTGGATCGGCATTACCGGGAAGCTGCGGGTGATGTTTCACAACGATATCAATCGCTCCATCGTCGAGCTGGCGGCGCTGATGAGGCCCACCTTGACCGTGGTCGATGCGTCGCGAGTGCTGATGGAGGCCGGGCCGCAAGGTGGCCGTCTGGGTGCCGTCAAGCTCGTCGGCGCCGTGGCGGCCGGCGTAGATCCTGTCGCTCTGGACGCCTGGGCCTACGCCCTGTGGGGAGTGAGGCCGAACGATCTCCCCGAGCTCTTCGATCTGGCCGAGGCCATGGGTCTCGGTCGCGCCGAACTCTACGTCGACGCACCTGTGATGGTTGTCACCGGGTAGAGGCGATACCGGATGCAAGGCCCGATGCGCCGCACCCATCGCCGTTTTCTCGCCTCGGGGTGCTCGACGTACTGTCACGTACGCCTCCGCGCCC
>CBDTWX010000329.1:0-6587 GCA_965364305.1 uncultured Thermoanaerobaculia bacterium | reverse complement strand
TGCACGCGCCGCTGCGTCGTCTCTAGCTAAGACGAGCGGTTGGCGGCCATCTCCACCGGAGCACCGCCGGTGGCGCAGCGTACCAGCTCACGCGGTGCGTCGTAGGTTGTGTTGTACCGCCCCAGGTAGCAGGGGTCGTGGAAGGTGGCCGTCATCTCGGGAATGTTCGAGAGGCCGAGTTTGCCCTCCTTTACCAATCCGGCCAGGAATGTCGCGTGGTGCTCAACCTCGAATCGGCCGCCGAGCTCGGGATAGTCGTTGCCGAGCGTGTGAAAGCAGTGCGGGCAGCAGGTGAGAATTCGCCGCACACCGTATTTCGAGAGCAGCTTGATGTTCTTCGCCGCCAACTGCTGGAAGAGAAATTCGTTACCGATGCGCCGCGCCGGATCTCCGGTGCAGCGTTCCTCGCGGCCGAGGATGGCGAAGCGGACGCCGGCATCCTGGAGGAGCGTGGCCACCGATCGGACGATGCTGTGGTTGCGCTCGAGGAGCGCATTGGAGCAGCCCACCCACAGCAGCACATCGATCTCGGTCGGATCCTCGATCTCGCACAGGACCGGCACCCCGAGCCCATCGGCCCAGTCGACGCGGGAAAACTGCGCACCCGGGAAGGGGTGGCCGCGCTGCTCGAGAGAGGTGATGGCGTCGGCCATGGTTTGGGGATAGTTGGCCTCCTCCATGACCAGATAGCGTCGGGTATCGAGAATCTTCGGCAGCTGCTCGATGAAGACCGGGCAGACTTCGAGGCAGACAGCGCAGGTGGTGCAGTCGAAGAGGGCTTCGGGTGAAACGGCGGTGGCCGCATCGATGACCGGAATAGTGGGCTCCTCCTGGGGCTCCTGACTGCGCGTGGCCGACAGCTGGTCGGCCCTGGCGTGCATCAGGGTGCGCAGGTCGAGCACGATGTCACGTGGCGACAGGTTCTTGCCCATGGTGTGGGCCGGGCAGACCGCCGTACAGCGGCCGCACTCGGTGCACGCGTCGAGATCGAGCAGGTCCTTCCAGCTGAACTGCTCGAGGGAAGCCACGCCGAGCGGCGCGTCCGATTCGAAATCGATCGCCTTGAGGCCACGGCCATGGCCGTCGAGGTGCCCGGTGTAGATGCTCAAAGGAGCGGTCACGATGTGGGCCAGCTTGGTAAAGGGGGCCCATGCGATTAAACCGTAGACCAGCACGAGGTGGAACCACCAACCGCCGAGATGGGCGATGCGCAGCGCGCTGTCCGACATCAGGGGTGCCGAGATCACCGCCACCAGATTTCCGAGGGGGGACCATGCCGCCCAGGGGTCGTCGGTTGCCGCGATTCGCCATCCCTCGACCAGGAAACCGGTGACTCCGATGGCAAATATGAGTACCAGCAGCCAGCTGGCCTGGTCGGTGTAGACGAGCTGCGGGGGGCGCCGAATCCATCGCCGAATGGCTGCCAGGCCGATGCCTACCAGCACCAGACCACCAAAGATGTCGACGATCAACGACTGGAAGACGAGGTAAAACCGACCCTTCATGATCTCGGTGTGAAAATCGAAATCGAGCATCACCACCGTGGTGGCGACGGCGAGGACGATGAACCCGACAAAAATCATCATGTGAAAGCCGCCAGCGTAGGCCTGCCTCATCGTCCGCATCTGCAGCAGGGCGTGGCGCACGACCATCAGTATCCGCTCAGCGGGACGATCGAGCCGAACCACCGGCTGGCCGCAGCGCCACAGCCGGATACGCCCCCACAGACCGAATCCGGCCGCCGCCAGGGTGGGCGCCAGCAACAGATACATCAGCCAGATGGCCGATATGTTCCAGCCGATTTCGCGGGTGGCTTCGGCCGGGTTCATCGGGTGAGCTCTCGCAATCGTCGAATCAGCGGAGGCAGTACCTTGCGGTAGTCCTCGACGATGCCGAATGTGCAGTGGCGGAAGATCGGGGCGCTCGGATCGGTGTTGATGGCGCACATGACCTTGGCATCGGACACACCCAAGAGATGCTGGGCCGCGCCCGAGACGGCGATCGCCAGATAGAGCTCGGGCGCGATCTTCTTCCCGGTCTGGCCGATCTGCAGCGACGGCGGCACCCATCCCTCGTCACAGGCGGCGCGGGAGGCGCCGACAGCGGCCGTCATGATCTCGGCGAGCTCTCTGAGCTCGTCGAACGGCTCCGCACCGCCGATTCCGCGTCCGCCGCCCACGACCACCTGCGCCTCGTCGAGTGGGATGCCCTCGGTCGCTTCCTCGCGGCGCTCGGCGATACGGGTCGGAACGTTGTTCGGTAGCTCTGCTGTGATCTTCACGATCGGGGCCACCTCGCCGGTCGGTTCCGCGGGCTCGAAAGCCCGCGCTCGCAGCCAGACGACGGCTGGGCTGCGTTTGAGCTCGAACACCGCTTCAGCCTTGCCGCCGTAAGCCGAGCGGGTCACTCGAATGGCGCCGCCGACGATTGACAGCGCGGTGCCGTCGGACATTGGGCTGCCACCGAGCCGCGCCGCGAGCCGGGCGGTGAGCTCGAGGCCGGCGGTGTCGCCGCCGAGCAGGACGGCGGCTGCGTTCAACGATCCGCAGGCCTGCTGCAAGGCCGCCAGATAGATTTCTGGTTGGTAGTCGGCGAGCTCCGCCTGATCGGCCACGGTGATCCTGTCGGCGACCGCGGCGACGCTCGAGAGCATGGACTCGTCGGGCGAACCCACGATCACGGCCTGCAGGGAGCTGCCGAGCTGGTTGGCCAGGTGGCGACCGGCGCCGGCAACCCCCTGCGCCGCGCGGTCGTAGCCGGAGGAGGAAAACAAACAGATGGCGACGTCGCTGCTCATGGCACGCCCTATCCCGACCCGCTCATCACATCCGCGATCTTGCGCGCGAAGGCGTCCACCTTCTCGTCGAGGCTGTCGCCTACGACGAAAGTGCAGGTGATGTCTTTGGAGGGCATCGAAAGCTCGACCACCTCGGCCGTCCCATCTTCGGGCGTCACGCCAAGCTCCTCCAGGCTCCAGATCGTGAGCTCTTTGCGGTAGGACTTCATCACGTCTCTCGTCTTCGGGATCCGCGGCACGTTCCCCTCGCAGTTGGTAATCGTCACCACAACCGGGCAGCTGGCTCGGACGAGGTCGAAACCGTACTCGGTCTGACGCCGAAGATTGAGATCGCCGTCGTCCGATTCGGCACGGTCGACCAGGGCCACCATCGGAAGACCGAGCTCTTCGGCCACCAGACCGCCAGTCTGTCCGACACCCCAGTCACCCGACTCGCGACCCACCATGAGCACGTCGAACTCGCCGAGCTTTCGGGTGGCGGCCGCCAGCACCCGTGCCACGGTCAGTGCGTCTGGTGCCGGACCGTCTGGCCTGGTCACCAGGGCCGCCTCGTCGGCGGTCATGGCAAGCGCCTTGCGCAACACCTCCTCTGACTCCTCGGTGCCGAAGGACACCGCGGTCACCGATCCAGCGGTGGCGTCGCGAAGCTGGAGGGCGGTCTCGAGGGCGTTCTCACAAAAGATGTTGGGAACCAGGTTGGCGCCGCCCCGCTCGGCCTCCTTGCGGTCTCTGTCGATCCGGAAGTCCCGCGCGGGCACATCCGGGTCGAGGATCTGTTTCATGTAGACCAGGATTCGCATCGTTCCTCCTCAATGACGGCGGTTCACGCTCTGACCCTTCTTCTTCATCCCGGATCCACCGCGCTGGTTCTCGGTAGCGGGATTCTGTATGCCTCGCAATGCAAACTCGCCATAGAGACGGGCTACCTCCTGGAGGGGAAGCCGACCTTTCGGGTCGAACCACTTCAGAATGCCGGTGCACAAGGCCAGCACAGCCTGCACCGCGACCCGCTGGTCGAGGTCCGGATCGAACTCGCCGGACGCAACACCCTCGGTGATGATCCGGTCCCACAAAGACTCGTACTGTTTCACGAGAGCGCGAAGGTCGGCGGGTGAGTTGCGGTTCAGGAGCTCGAGATCCTCACGCTCGAGAATTCCCCAGATCTCCCGATCCTCGAGCGTGCGCCGCAGGTGGGCCTCGATCGCCATGACGAGCTTCTGTCGGGCGGGATGCCCGGTGGCGAGGAGGCTGGTCGTTTCCTCGATCATGCCTTCGAGGGCACCCGCCACGAGACCCTCGATCAGGTCCTGCTTGCTCGAGATGTAATGGTAGAGGCTTCCCTTCTGCATCCCCAGCTCGTCGGCGATGTCCTGGATTCGGGTCGCGTGAAAACCCTTCCGATAAAACACCCTGATGGCCGCCTGATGGATCTCGGCGCTGCGGGCCTTCTGGACCATCTCCACCTCAAACGTATGTTTGGATAAATCGAAACTCGGTTCGATTTATCCAAACATACGTTCGAGCCAAACTCGTGTCAAGGCCACGTGCTATGATTCCCCGCAATGCATCACAGCGAGAGACTGAGCTCTCGCCAAGAGGAAGCGAAATCACCAGAATCGACCACAAAGAACACGACGGCAGGCGAAGCCGCTTTGGTGATCTGGCTGCTGGCGGTCATCACCCCGTTGGTCTTTTCCTCCCGTCGAGGCCTGAGCCCGGGTGTGGTGATCTGTTTTCTCCTCTGGGTCAGCGGACTGATCGGCATCGCCGCGGCTCGCCGTCGTGGTCGTTCGTGGGATGGCGGGATGTGGCGATACGCTTCGTTCCGGCTCACGATCGTCCTGCTTCTGGTCGTCGGACAGCTGCTGGTCTTTTTCGGTAGCGCTTTTTCGGTTGCGTTCTTTCTGTTGATGGCCGCTGCCGTGCTCTTGGCGTCTGGTCGAGGACCGATGACCGAGGCTCCTTCGCGGGTGCCCTGGAACGACTGTTGTTGGTGGTGGGCGCCATCATCGTCAGCTGCTGTGTCGGTGAGATCCTCTTCCGACTTGACCCATTGGTGGAGAGGTTCGGCGGGTCGGTGGCTGCGCGGCAACGCAGCGCGGGCGTGCAGCACCGCAAGGAATGGCGCCGGAACCCGTTCGGCCTCCGCTCGTATCTCGTCAACGAGAAAAAGCCGGAAGGCTTCAAACGGATCGCGGTCCTCGGGGACTTCCGATGATGATGGCGGTCTTCCCTGCGCTCCAAGGCTCCTTGGGCGAAGACTACAGATACGGTGACCTCCACCTCAAAGTCATAGCTGTCGCGCGCGGCTTGAGCCTTCCGTGATCGACCTCACCGGGGTTCTGGCGGCGAACGATCCCGGCGCCCGCCGTTGGCAGGCGGCGCCGTGGGATGCCCACCCCAACGAAGCGGCTCATGCCCTGATGGGTCGGGCCGTGGTCCACGAGGTCGATCATATTGTCGGCGAGAGTTGGCGGGACGACAGCCAGGACCGGTGACGGGATGCTGCTGCAGTCGTCAGCGCCCGGTGACCGCGGCAGTCAACAAGGGCAGTGAACAGGGGTAGCCGCAGTAGCGGCCACTGATTTTGGCGGCTGTTCGCTGTCTCTGCCGTCTGCCGCTGATCACTGCCGCTGACGACTGCCCCTGTCCCGGTCCCTGATGTTCAACCTCAGCTCGCCTCCGACATCTCTTCGACCGCCACCGGCAACCCCTCGGCCTGCCACGCCAGTATTCCTCCGCGCAGACCATAGACGTCTTCGAAACCCATCGAGAGAAGCATGTGCATCGCCCGCTGGGTGCGGCGTCCCGACCGGCACGCGAGCATCAGCCGGCGGTCCCGTGGCAGATGGGGACCCTTGTCGAGGACCGTGCGAAGCGGCAGCAGCGTGGCGTTCGGGAGGTGTCCGCGCGCGAACTCGGCGGGCTCGCGGACATCGAGGACGAGCGCGTTCTCATCGCTCGCCAGTCGCTGGAACTCCTCCGCTGTGACGTGGTGGGCGGGATCGATAGCAACCCGGGCCATCGGAGGAACCTGCGCCCGGTAGGCGTGTTTTTTGAGCGCCTGGCACTCGGCAAACACGCGGAGCTCGCACTCGTAGGAGCAGACGGCTGGATCCAAGACGTCGTCAAACAGGTGCTCGATTGCGCCCTCCTGGGGGAGGATGTGGTCGAGACCGATGAAATCGAGAAAGCCCGAATCGCGCATCACCTGTTCCACCGGCTCGCGAAGACGAACGAAGTAGACATCTCCGCCGAACGAACGGTAGGTGTTCACCGTCGACTCCAACATCTCGATTCCGCTGAGGTCGATGATGTCGACGCCATGCATCCGCAGCATCAGCAGATGCTGGCCCGGGTTGTCTTCCAAATTGTGTCGGAGCTCTTCCTCGATGTGGTGGACGGCTCCGAAGAACAGCGGTCCGCGGATATTCATGACGGCGAGCTGAGGGCACACCGGTGCGTCGACCGAGTGCACGAGATGGCGGAAGAGCTTGTCGGGTACGACCTGGTAGACCCGGGGAAGGCTCGAACGGATGACAAAGAACGCGAGCGAGAACAGAATCCCGGCAAGAATCGCGAAGTCGAGCGGCTGGGTCATGGTGGCCAGGAACGTCACCCCCATGATGGTCCCCTCTGTTCGTGAGGTCTTGAAAACCCGTCGGATCTGGTGACGTTCGATCACCCTCAGGCGGCCGCGTCCGAGGCCTTCCGCTCGATTCGTACGTCGATCCTCCTCTGCCGGTCGGGAGGCGAGCTGCAGAGCATCCTGATCACGAGCGCGAGCCCC
>CBDTWX010000328.1:0-6609 GCA_965364305.1 uncultured Thermoanaerobaculia bacterium | reverse complement strand
CGCTGACGCTGATCACTGCCGCTGTTGCTGTTGTCTGCCCCTGACGCTGTCTACTGCCGCTGGTTTCTTCCACTGGTGCCGGCCCTGTTTGCTGCCGCGGCGTTTTGTTGGGCGGGGGAGGGACTTCTCTCGCGCGCCTTTACTCTTCACTCTTTTCTTCTCCACCACCGAGATCTTCGAGGAACCGGAGAACATCGGCGACGGATCCTCCACTCTCTTGGGTTGGGATCGTGATTTCACCCGCCGGGCTGATCTGAGCTCCGGGCCAGCCGGTCACTGCGTCGGCGACTCGCGGTGAGGGGGTGACCGCCGGATCCAGTCGCAGCCGCCAGCGCCGACCCCGGCGAGTCACCGACGCCACCCCGGCGCGTCGCGCCGCCATCCGCACGCGCTGCGCGCGCGCCAAAGCGTCAACCTGCTGCGGCGCTGGGCCGTAGCGATCTTCCATCTCCTCGAGCAACGCCGTCAGCTCCACCTCGTCGTCACAGGCCGCGAGCCTCTTGTAGAAACTGAGCCTCAAAGATGGCTCGGGCAGGTATCTTTCAGGGAGCTGGAGGTCCATCCCGAGCCGAAGCTCGACCTCTCGTTGGGTGGCGGCCGGGCGGCCTTCGAGCTCCGCGACCGCCTCCTCGAGCAGCTGACAGTAGGTTTCGAAACCCACCGCCTCGAGAAACCCGTGTTGCTCGGCCCCAAGCAAATTTCCAGCCCCCCTGATTTCGAGATCCCTCGCTGCGATCCGAAACCCAGCACCAAGCTCGCAGAATTCTTGAATCGCCGCCAATCTCGCGCGAGCCGGAGGCGTCAGGGCCTGGCCCGTAGGGACCAGGAAGTAGGCGAACGCGAGACGCTCCGACCGCCCCACCCGGCCCCGCAGCTGGTAGAGCTGCGCAAGACCGAAACGATCCGCTCGGTTGACCAACAAGGTGTTGGCGTTCGGGATGTCGAGCCCATTTTCGATGATCGCAGTGGCCAGCAACACATCCGCTTCGCCGTCGAGAAACTCCCGCATGGCGCGCTCGAGATGACGCTCGGGCAACTGACCGTGCGCCACCACGATTCTCGCCTCGGGCACCACCCGTCTCAGCCACTCGGCGAATGCACCGATCGAACGCACCCGGTTGTGAACAAAGTAGACCTGACCACCGCGTTCCAACTCGTAAAGGACCGCCTCCCGAACGATCTCTTCCGAGAACTCGAGGACGCTCGTCTCAACGGCCTGCCGGTCCCGCGGGGGTGTTTCGATGACCGAGATGTCTCGAAGTCCGCTGAGCGACAGGTTGAGGGTGCGGGGAATCGGGGTCGCCGACATGGCCACCACATCGACCTCGGTCCGCAGCTTTTTGAGGCGCTCTTTCTGGGCGACGCCAAACCGTTGCTCCTCGTCGAGGATCACCAGCCCGAGATCACGGAACTGAATCGTGTCGGCAAGCAGACGGTGGGTTCCGACGACGACGTCCACGGTCCCCTTTCGGAGCTCCTCGACCGTCTTCTTGGCCTCGGCCGCAGAGGAAAACCGAGACAGCATCCGGGTTTCCACGGGGAACGCCTCAAAACGCCTTCGCAAGGTCTCCACGTGCTGCTCGACCAGAATCGTCGTAGGGGCGAGCACCGCGACCTGCTTGCCCTCGAGCACTGCTTTGAAGGCGGCTCTGATCGCAACCTCGGTCTTGCCGTAACCAACGTCTCCGCACAACAGGCGGTCCATGGGGCGGGTCGATTCCATGTCCAGCTTGATATCCCCCACCGCCCGCTCCTGGTCAGGGGTCAGATCGAACTCGAAGGCGTCCTCGAACTCACGCTGCCAGGGCGAGTCGGGGGAGAAGGAAAAACCTCGAGCGGAGTGCCGAACTGCTGCGAGACGGAGCAACTCCGCCGCCATTTCCCGCACCGCCTTTTTGACCCGCGCTTTGCGTCGTCCCCAGGTACCGCCGCCGAGACGATCGAGCTTTGGCGTGACATCGGTCTCTCCGGACGCAAACTTCTGGATCAGATCGGCCCGCTCCACCGGAACCAACAGGGAGTCACCCCCGTGGTAGGAGAGCGCCAACATCTCGATCTCCCGCTCCTCCACCGTCACCCTGCGGAAACCCGAGAAGACCCCGATGCCGTGGTCCATGTGGACCACCAGGTCTCCCGGTCGAAGATCCCGGAGATCGGAAGCGAATGCGCCGACCCCCGATCGACGACGGCGAGGGGCGGGTGCCACCGTGAGATCGCGGCGCCCGTAGACGGCGAGCCCCCCCTCCCAGACGAACCCATGCTGCGGACCGCCCTCGATGATTGCCACCTGTCCCGGCGACGGCACATCAAAGACCGGCTCCACGTCTCCCTCGCGCAGCAGGTGCGCAAATCGTCGTGCCTCACCCGCTGAGGCGACGACCAGCACCTGCGCCATGTCTTGTCCTCGTCGTGATCGCATCATGGGCACCAGGTCCGGAAGACGCCGGACAAAGCTCTCCGCCGGGTGCGTTGCGAGCCTCCGCCAGGTCGTCGACCCGTCCACCAACTCGAGCCTCTCCAACCGCAGCAACGGATTCTCGATCGCCGGCCGGAGATCATCCGGGGCAACCAGGAGGCGATCCGGAGGTGGAAGGTCCATCGATCGTTGACTCAGAGCACTCCACTCACGTTTCTGAACCGACCACCATCGGGCGAGCTCGCCGAGGATCTCATCGCGGTCGCAGGCCACGACATGGTTGGTGAGCTCGAGCCAGCTGATGGGTCTCCCGGAAAGATGGAGGGCACCCCACCACAGTCGCCTCTCGGCACCCTCAACCATCTGCGCCGCGAGAGCCGGATACTGGTGCTCTAAAAGCGCCGCTACCTCGAGAACCCGCTCCGGAACTGCCGGGAAGATGTCGAGAGGAAGCGCCGTGAACTCCTCCACCGGGTCGCCGCAGCTCCGCTGGGTGGCCGGATCGAAGGCTCTGATCTCTTCGATGTACTCGTCATCCAACTGGAGACGAATTCCTGTGTCACCACCGGAGTGCAGATCGATGACCCATCCACGGACTGCGAACTCGCCCGCCTCCTCGACGAGATCAACGCGGTGGTAACCGGAAGATGTGAACTTCCCGGCCAGTTCCCGAGGATCGATCCGCTGCCCCCTCACGAGACTCAGGGCATGATCGGCAATCAACCTCGGGTGAGGCATGGGCGAAGAGAGGACCCGCGGCGACGCAATGATCACGTCGATCTCGCCCTCAGCAACATTGTGGAGCAAACGCACCATCTGCAGCCGAGCCGCCAGCGGCGGTTCCGCTCCGAGGTAGGGACCGGCCAGCTCTGCGGGCGCCACTCCGACACGCAGCGATGGTTCGAGGAGCTGAAGTCCCGCAGCAAGATCGTCCGCCTCCGCGAGATGCGGTACCACCACCAGCGCCGGTTTGGCCTTGTCATCCGTCGGGCGTCGTGGCCATCCTTCACGGGCAAGGGCGGCCAAGGCGAGCGCTCGTGCACCCGGAACTACCCCACCAATCGCGAGACCGGGGGCGCGGTCGTCAAGCTCGCGCGCCAGAGAACTGAGATCGGGGAGGGGGTAGGTCGTCACTTGGGAATCGATATCAGGGTGTTGAGTCTTCAAACGTTGATTCGACAGTCAAGACCTCGAAACGTTCTAACGTTAAAACGTTGAAACGTTAAACGTCGCACGCTCATACCATCTTCAACAGATGTCCCATCTTGAGCTTTTTGGCTTCGAGGTACGGCCGGTTGCTCTCGGTCGGCGGCACCTCGAGAGGGACTCTTTCCGAGATTTCAAGGCCGAAACCACGCAGCGCAGTGTATTTTTTGGGATTGTTGGTCATCAGCCTCAGATGCCGCGCGCCGAGATCGACCAGAATCTGCGCACCGGTTCCATAGTCCCTTGGATCGGCCTTGAATCCGAGGTGGAGATTCGCCTCGACCGTGTCCTCTCCCTGATCCTGAAGCTCGTACGCTCGGAGCTTGTTGAACAAACCAATGCCCCGTCCCTCCTGCAACAGATACAGCAGGATTCCCGACCCTTCCTCGGCGATCCTGTTCATCGCGGCATCGAGCTGAGACCCGCAATCACAGCGACGGGACGCAAACACATCGCCGGTCAGACACTGTGAATGCACGCGAACCAAAACCGGCTCCGTCGGCGTGATCGTGCCCATCACCAAGGCGACATGCTCCTCACCCGTGACCCTGTTGCGGTAGCCATAGATTCGAAAGTCCCCGGAATCTGTGGGGAGCGCCGGACCCGCCACCCGTTCGACGAGATTCTCCGTTCGCATCCGATAGGCGATGAGATCCGCAACCGTGAGGATGCCCAGACCGTGCTCCCTCGCGAACTCTTCGAGCCGCGGCAGACGCGCCATCTGGCCGTCGTCATCCATCACTTCGCAGAGCACACCGGCCGGTGTGAGACCCGCCATCCGAGCCAGATCCACCGATGCTTCCGTGTGGCCCGCCCTTTTCAAAACGCCGCCCCGCTTGGCACGGAGAGGGAACATGTGACCCGGTTTTTGGAGATCGTCGGGCACGGTCTTCGGGTCGACGAGGGCTCTCACGGTGGCCGCCCGGTCGTGGGCCGAAATGCCGGTCGTGGTGCCTTCCCTGACCTCGACGCTGACGGTAAACGCAGTACCGTGCGTCGAGGTGTTCTTCTCCACCATCAAGGGAAGCGCGAGCTCGTCGCAACGTTTGGCGGTCATCGAGATGCAGATCAAACCCCGGCCGAAGCGCGCCATGAAGTTGATCGCTTCCGGTGTCACCTTGTCGGCGGCAAAGATCAGGTCGCCTTCGTTCTCCCGGTCCTCGTCGTCGACCACGATGATCTGCTCACCGCGCGCGATCCGGGCCACCGCTTCCTCCACCGAAATGAACACGTTGTCTTGCTCGGTCATGAACACTCCCGGCTTCGCCGCATTACGGCGAAGCCGCATGGTAGCCCTTTGCCGTTCATGCCGCAACTCCTCGTTGCACGTGGGCCTTTCCCCATCGCTCGGTTGGTGGCCCGGAACGGGCACGGAGACGGAGACGGAGACGGAAAAGGGGATAATATCCATGGGTTCCCTATGAGTGGAGATGTCATCTACCTCGACTACAACGCTTCGACGCCCTGCGACCCACGGGTGGTGGAGGCCATGCTGCCCTACCTGACGGAGACCTTTGCCAACCCATCGAGCCGCAACCATCGTCCCGGACAAGACGCCTACATCGCGCTCGAGGAGGCGAGGAGCACCATCGCCCGAGAGCTCGGCGGTCGATCCGAGACCGAGATCTACTTCACATCGGGTGCGACCGAGGCGAACAACCTCGCCCTGTTCGGCATCGCCGAGGCACATACCGACCGAGGACGACACATCATCACCCAGGCCACCGAGCATCCGTCAGTCCTCGAGCCCCTCCGCCAGCTGCGGCACCGCGGCTGGGAGTTGACCGAGATCGGGGTCGACCGGGACGGGCGCGTCAGACTCGACGAGCTCGACGAGGCCCTCCGCACAGATACGGTGCTGGTCAGCCTGATGCTCGCCAACAACGAAACCGGTACGGTGCAACCGGTTGGTGACGCCGCACGGATGGCTCGCCGGCGGGGTGCATTGTTTCACTGTGATGCGGCCCAGGGGGTTGGCAAGCTGGCGATCGATGTCCATGTGCTCGAGGTCGATTTTCTCACCCTTTCCGGTCACAAGCTGTATGCACCCAAGGGCATCGGTGGGCTCTACATTCGCCGCACAAAACCACCGGTACGGCTCGAGCCATCGATCCGCGGAGGGGGGCACGAGGGCGGATTGCGCTCCGGAACGCCCAACCTCGCCGGCGCAGTGGCTCTCGCCCGCGCTCTCGAGATCGCCGGACAGGAGGTCGAGACCGAAGAACGCCGCTTGGCTCGGCTCCGCGATCGACTGGAAGGCCGCCTCACTCGCGAGATCTCCGGCTGCACGATCAACGGCTCCCTGGCACACCGGTTACCCGGCACCAGCAACCTCTCATTTGCCGACGTCGATGGCGACGCCCTTTTGGCCTCGCTGCCGGATGTGGCGGTCGGCGTTGGCGTAGCCGGTCACCAGGCTGGTCAGCACCGGTTCGGCCTGCACATCTGCCTCTGCAGAGGCATCGCCCGTGCTCCGAGCAATGGGCGTCCCCGCGCAACTCGCAAAGGCCTCGTTGCGGATCAGCCTTGGCCGATTCACCACGACGGAGGAGGTGGAACGGGCCGCCGACCGCATCGTCGCCGAGGTCACCCGTCTGAGATCGCTCAGACGTCGGGTTCAGTCCACGTAGCCGAGGGCTCGCAGCCGTTCCTCGGTCGCGAGATCCACGACTACCGTTGGTTCGGGCGCGGGAATAGGATGCGCACCGGCCAACGTGGCCAGGGTGCGGGAAAGAGATGCGGCAACCTGCGGTTGCACCTCGGCGACATCGCTCTGTTCACCCGGATCGTCCAGCAGATCGAAAAGGGCGAACGGACTTCGCCAGCGCCCGATGAGGTTGCGAAATCGGACGGCCAATGGCGGCGGACCCTCGGCAAAGGGATCGCTCGCAAGAGCCCTTCGGGGGTAGAGTTTCCACCTCTTCGTGCGGAGAGACAGCTCGACCTGCCCGGCGAACTCGTGCAGCACGCTCCTGTCGATGGGTTCG
>CBDTWX010000327.1:0-6622 GCA_965364305.1 uncultured Thermoanaerobaculia bacterium | reverse complement strand
AAGGGCCCTTCCCCTGCGGCGCACCTTCGCCATAGCCGCTGTAAAGCGCCTCGACCGACTCGAAACCCTCCACGACCTGTCCAAAGGGGGCAAAGCCTGATCTGTCGAGGTAGGAGTTGTTGCCGTAGTTGATGAAGATCTGGGCGCTCCTCGAGTTCGGTTGGCCTCCCATGGCGAAGGTCACCATGCCTTTGGTGTTGGATTTCTTGACCGGGTCATCCTGGATGTTCGCGTTCAACCAGACCGCGGAGACCTTCGGATCGCCGTGCATTCCCGCCTGGGCCATGAATCCGCTCAAAACCCTGAAGAAAGCCACATCGTCGAAGTAGCCGATTCTGACCAGGTTGTAGAAGCGGTCGGCGCCACGCGGCGCCCAGTCGCGGTGGACCTCGATGACCAGGTCGCCGGCGGTGGTTGCCATTTTCACCTTGTAGATGTCCGGGGCGCGTTCCTTTGCCAGACTCGGGTCGAGAAGGGCGGGGTTCCTCGCAGGTGATTCTGTGGCGGGCTCCTGGGCCGTCATCACGAAGGCCGGGGCCAACAACAGCAGACCGAGCGCGATCCACGCTGCGGCCGCTGCATTTCGATTGCAGTCTCTCATCTTCACTCCTTTTGTCGTGCTGCGCGATCGCGCGCGGTTATTCTATACCGTCTAGCCTGCCCGCCCTCCGAGATGACAACGTTTTAAGGTTGAACGTTTGAACGTTAGAACGTTAGGCTCATCCGGAATTCGGTGAGGTGAAGAGAGATTGACATTCTCCGGCAGCGTCAGCAACAGAAACAGAAGACAGCGACAGCGCCAGCTTACAGCAACAGCGGCAGGAATCAGAGGCAGCGGCAGTGTTCAGCGACTGCTTCATGATCGGCCGCTCAAGCGTGTCGAATCAGCTCTTTCGATTGATGAGCCTCAAGGTCATGGCACGGAACTCGTCAAAGGTTGAAAGCGCTTTCTCGGCCTTGGTGCGATTGATTCCGCCAGCCCGCGCAAGCAGCCTCATGTGACTGTCAATTTCACCAGCCGAAGCGTAGGCGATTCTCCAGAAGTGCAAGCGGTCTCTTCCTGACCACCCCTGCCTCACGCACGCTGCCCACTGCCCCCGGACACCTGTCTCTGCAACTGATACCTGCCGCTGATTGCTGCCTCTGATTCCTGCCCCTGAGACTGATCGCTGTCGCTGCCCGCAGCCTTCTGCCACAGATTTCTCGACTCGGCCTTGGGCCTCGCTCGGAATGACAGCTTCTTTTCCCGCCGACCATTTACTGCAATCAAGGTGCTCCAAGTTGTCATCCCGACCGAGGGAGCAAAGCGACCGAGCGGAGGGATCTATGGGAGGTGGGTGGGTGGGGGGATCCAGCATCCAGCATCAAGAATCGAGTATCGGGTGGGTGGGCGGATGGATTATCGAGCGACCGTCTCAACGGGCACGGAGACGGAGACGGAGACGGACACGGAGACGTTGCCGAGCATCAAGCAGCGATACCAAACGCAACCTCATCGACGATGCAACGTAGAACCTTCTCGAAGGACAAAAGTGGGGTCCACAGAAAATCGAACGCACATCATGGGGTGAAAAAGATGAAAAAGGCATTGCTGATTGGATTGCCGATCGTGGCGATCGTGGTCGTTGCGGGTATGACCCTCGCTTCGCGGAATCGGGGCGTCGAAGGCATCGAGGTTCAGGTGGAGCAGGTGGGGCGGCGCGAGGTCGTCCAGACGGTGACCGCCACCGGCAAGATCCAACCCATGATCCAGGTCAACATCTCGGCCGACGTCAGCGCCAAGATCACGCGGCTCGAGGTCGAGGAGGGGCAGTGGGTTGAGGAGGGTGCTTTGCTGGTCGAGCTCGACCGGGAGCGCTATCTGGCGGCGGTGGAGAGCGCCGAGGCAAACCTGAGCTCCGCCCAGGCCAACGCCAATCTGGCGCGGGAAAACATGATCAAGGCCTCAAAGGACTATGAACGCACGAAAGAGCTCTTCGACCGCAAGCTCGAATCGCAGGCCGTACTGGATACGGTTTATGCGGCGGCCGAGGTGGAAAAGGCCCGCTACAAATCGGTGCTCGACCAGGGCGAACAGGCCAAGGCCGCCCTGCGCCAGGCCCGTGACGACCTCGCCAAGACCACCATTTACGCCCCGATGTCGGGCACCGTGAGCAGGCTCAACAAAGAGGTTGGCGAGATCGCCCTCGGCTCACAGTTCCAGGAGGACGTAATCCTCGAGCTCTCGAATCTCGAGGGCATGGAGGCGTTGGTCGACATCGACGAGAACGACATCGTCTCGGTGTCGATCGGTGACGAGGCCGTCATCGAGGTCGATGCACTGCCGGATGTCAAGATCAAGGGCCGGGTGACCGAGATCGCGAACAGCGCCAAGTCGTCCGGGGCGGGCACAACCGACGAGAAGACCGAGTTCGAGGTCAAGGTCGCGGTCATCGACGCGGTGTCCGAGCTCCGTCCGGGAATGACGGCTTCGGCGGAGATCGTGACCGAGGTCTGTGAAGACTGTCTCAGCGTGCCGATCCAGAGCGTGGCAGTTCGCACCCTCGAACAGCTCGGCGCGCCGCCCGACAGTGAAGACGAGGGCGGGGAACCGCGTTTCGTTCCCGACTCAGAGGGCTTTGTCGAGATCGTCTGGATCGTTGCCGATGGACGCGCCGCCGCGAGGCAGGTCAAGACCGGAATCCAAAGCGAGACCCACATCGAGGTGGTCGAAGGTCTGGGAGATGACGACCAGGTCGTGATCGGCAACTATCGGGCGATCAGCAGGGACCTCGAAGACAACTCGATCGTCACCGTGAGCGGAGAGGGTCGGGAGGGCTGAGGCGATGACACTCGAGGTCCGCTCGGTTGAAAAGATCTATGAGATGAACTCGGTGGGCGTTCACGCGTTGCGGGGAGTTTCCTTCGATATCGCCCAGAACGAGTATGTCGCCATCATGGGCCCGTCGGGATCGGGCAAATCCACCCTGATGAACATCATCGGCTGTCTCGACGTGCCGACCTCCGGTACCTATGTGCTCGATGGTTCTGATGTCGGCACGTTGGGTGAGGACGAGCTGGCCGAGATTCGCAACGAGAAGATCGGTTTCGTCTTTCAGACATTCAACCTGCTCGCCCGCTCGGACGTGTTCCACAACGTGGAGCTGCCCCTGATCTACGCCGGGATGCGCCCGGGTCAGCGAAAGAAGCTGGCCGAGGCGGCCATCGAAAGGGTCGGCCTTGCCGATCGCATGCGCCACCGGCCCAACGAGCTGTCGGGCGGTCAGCGGCAGAGGGTGGCGATCGCCCGCGCCCTGGTCAATCGGCCGACGATCCTGCTTGCCGACGAGCCGACAGGCAACCTTGACAGTGCGACCGGCGCGGAGATCATGGAGGTCTTCGACCAACTCCACTCGGAGGGCAACACGATCCTTCTGGTAACCCACGAGGACAACGTTGCGAGCCACGCCCAGCGCGAGATCCGGCTCTTTGACGGGCTGATTGCCAGCGACAGCTTTCACTCCGAGGCGGCATGAGCAGGATTCACTCCTCCGTCGAGGCCTTTCGGATCGCCGTTGCGGCACTCCGGGCCAACAAGGCGCGGGGAATCCTCACGACGCTCGGCATCATCATCGGCATCGTCGCTGTGGTGACCACAATGACCGCAGCCAACGGGCTTGCCAACAACTTTCGCGAGAGCGTTTCCGTCCTCGGGACCGACGTGCTCTACGTGTCCCGGACTCCGTGGATCATCCAGGGTCGGTTCTTCCAATTTAGGAACCGTCCCAATCTCAAGCTCAAGGACAGCGAAAAACTGGCGCGTCAGCTCGGGTCCACAGCGGCGGTCAACCCGACCGATGACACTCGGCGACCGGTGAAATACATGTCGGAGGTCATCGACAACGCGACCGTCATCGGAACCACCGACAAGCACATGCTGGTCTCGAGCGCGGTGCCCGAGTACGGTCGTTTCCTCAACGCCCACGATGTGGCGTTCAAACGGCACGTCTGCGTGATCGGCACGACAATGCACGAGCAGCTTTTTGGGGACGTCGACCCGATCAACAAAAAGATCAAGGTCGGCCGGGCGGAGTTCCGGGTGATCGGTGTGATGGAGAAACAGGGCAGCGCCGGAACATTTGGAGGGCCCGACTTTGACAGTCAGATCTTCGTTCCGGTAACGACCTTTGTCAGGGAGTTCGGAGGGCGGTTCCGGAGCTTCGACTTTGCGGTCAAGGCCCCCCCCGGCACGTCGGTGGAGGACTTCGAGTACCAGGTGGTCGGTGAGATGCGGAAGATCCGCCGACTTCACCCAAGTGAAGACGACAACTTCGCCATCAACAAGATGGACTCGCTGCTCGACGCCTTCAACAACGTGATGGGCGTGGTGCTGATGATCGGATTGGCGGTGACCGGGATCTCGCTCTTTGTCGGTGGCGTCGGTGTCATGAACATCATGTTCGTCTCGGTCACCGAGCGGACCCATGAGATCGGCATCCGAAAGGCGATTGGCGCCAAACGGCGAGCCATCCTGCAGCAGTTTCTGATCGAGTCGTCGATGATCTGCCTGGTTGGCGGAGCCATCGGAGTCGCACTTTCCTTTGGCGTTGCGGCGGCGATCGACCGATTTGTTCTGCCGGCGAGCGTCTCGATGCCGATCGTCATCATCGCCCTGACCGTGTCGGTGGCTGTGGGCGTGATCTCGGGCTTTATCCCGGCATGGCGCGCTTCACGCCTCAACCCCATCGACGCTCTGCACTATGAATAGACCCCAGTCTCCGCGCCTCTGCGTCTGCGCGCCTCTGCGTGTCTTCATTCGTGCCAGGAGACCGAAATGACTTTGGTAGAAAGCTTCAAAATGGCCATCTCGGCAATCGGCGCGCACAAGCTGCGCTCGATCCTCACACTGGTCGGAGTCATCGCCGGTGTTGCGGCGATCATCTCGGTGATGACCGGGGTCTCGGTGGTGCAGAGCCAGATGGAGGCGGAGCTGAGCGTGCTCTCGAACCGGACCTTCCAGATCATGAAGTTCCCGATGGGCGGCTTCAACAACAACCGGAACATCAACTTCCGCGAGATCCAGCGTTGGCCGCCCCTGACCATGGAGCACGTCAAGACGATCCGCGAGCGGGTCGATTCGGTGGATCTGGTCGGCGCCGAGCTGTGGCACTACAACACGAGAGTCAGCTACCGCGGTGAGTCCACCGAAGCCAACCTGATGGTGTGCGGCGGTACACCGGAGTACCCGGAGAACAACACCCACTATGTCGAGCTCGGTCGCAACCTCACCGAGGAAGACGTCGAGGTCGGACGACGAGTAGCGGTCCTCGGCCATGGCATCGCGCAAGAGCTCTTCCCCTTCACCGACCCCGTCGGAAAGACGGTCAAGGTCGACGGACATAAATTCAAGGTTCAGGGCGTCTTCGCCGAAAAGAAGTCGGCGATGGGCGGCCAGTTCGACCAGTACGTCCTGATGCCGATCTCTGCCTGGACGGATCTCTATGGCGAACGTGACGAGGGCGGCAGACCACGCTCGATCTTCATCACCGTGCGCGCGAAGTACGGTGTACCGCTCGAAGAGGCCCTCGAGGAAACTCGATCCGTGCTGAGGGCGGCCCGTGGCCTGAGCCCACGGGACCGCGACACCTTTCACTGGTTCACCTCTGATTCGCAGATTCGCGCCTTCAACGACGCTTCGGCCGGGGTCAAGACGGCGGCCTTCGTTCTCGGCATCGTGGCCTTGGTGGTGGCGGGTATCGGCATCATGAACATCATGCTGGTCTCGGTCACCGAACGGACCAAGGAGATCGGCATCCGCAAGGCGCTGGGCGCTAAACGACCGGCTATTCTGCTCCAGTTTCTGATGGAGGCCGTCGTTCTGTGCAACATCGGCGGGGTCATCGGCGTGCTGATCGGTTTCGGCATCGGCAATGTGGTCACCCTGTTCACTGATTTCGCCATCCACGTGCCCGCCGACTGGGCGGTACGCGGCGTGATCTTCTGCTCGGTGGTGGGTCTGATCTTCGGCATGTGGCCGGCGATCCGCGCCTCGCGGATGGCGCCGATCGACGCCCTTCGTTACGAGTAATACCGTTTTTTCGATCCTCCCCAGTCGCGCCTGATTCGATTCATGGGGCATCATTTCACCTCAATCTTCGGATTGATTCGCATTCTAATTCCAGAGCAATTCGTTGCGTCTCCGGGGGCTTGCAGAGCGAGCTTGTTTGAGTTGTGTGAGGCTTCGAAAGCCACTTCCTAAATTGGTTTTCCCCGCCAGGCGCCAGCACCCGGAGACGCAACGAATTGCTTCGAGAAAGATTTCACAAACTCTCGAAATTGTGTATCATATCCGGGTCCGATTGAGGGGAAGGTTCATTCTTGCGATAGCGTCCGGTAATCAGGCGTTTTCTCGAGACCTATTTCGGAAGTATCGGATTGAAGAGAAGGAGGACTTCGTGGAACCCGTACATTTTATCTATGTGACGCCGGCAGTGGCCGTCGTGGCTCTGATCTTCGCCTACCTGCGGGCGGCGTGGGTCAACCGCCAGGACCAGGGTACCGACCGCATGAAGATGATCGGAAAGTGGGTCGCCGACGGGGCGATGGCATTTTTGGGACGTGAGTACAGGGTGCTCGCGATTTT
>CBDTWX010000326.1:0-6623 GCA_965364305.1 uncultured Thermoanaerobaculia bacterium | reverse complement strand
GCGCCCGCCGCCGGCCTATGGAGCCCCGCCAGGACGTATGCCAGGGTCGATTTGCCGGCACCGTTGGGGCCGGTGAGCAGGACAATCTCACCTTTGCGAATCTCGAGATCGACTTCTTCCAGCAAGAGGCGTCCGCCGCGGACGACCGACAAACCGCGGGTCGCCACAACGACCGCTCGGCCAGCGGGTTGGGGCTGATCGCACTGCAAGCGCCGCGGCGAAGGGCTCGGAGCGAGTCTCCCGTATTCGAGCCGCGACCAGGACCCGACGCCATTCGCCACGCGCCAGCCCGCCTGCTCGCTGAGCAGGAATGAACCGCCCGAGCGGCGCCCCTCGTTGAGAACATCGACCAGCCCCCGCACGCCCTCGGAATCAAGGTGTGCCGTAGGCTCATCGAGCAGAACCGGGCGCGGGCTCGCGGCGAGCGACACCGTCAGGGCCACCCGCTGGCGCTGTCCCGAGGAGAGCTCCGTGATCCGGCGATCCATCAGCCGATCGACGCCGAGGCGCCGACCCGCGAGCTGAAAGATGGGAGAGTCGCCGTGCAGGCGGCGCGCGGCCTCCAGCTCCTGGCGGACCGTCGGCAGGAAAAGCTGAGCATCGGGCCGGTCGAGACAGGTGGCCAGCAGGTGGGCTCGCTGGCCGGGGTCGAGCTCCGAGAGCGACTCGCCTCCGAGATCGACATCTCCATGGACCTCGGCCGAGTGGAGCCAGGGAACCAATCCAGAGACGGAGTGGATCAGGGTCGATTTTCCGGAGCCGGAACGTCCCGCGACACCCATCACCTCGCCGGGCTGGAGCGTCAAATCGAGATTGTCGAGAACCGGGCGCGCTTCGCCCGGCAACCGCACCGACAGGCCCTTGATCTCGAGGACGTCGCCACCGTTTCCGTTTCGCAGTCCGTTTTTCGACACCGAGAATCAGTAACCCGCCGGTGAGCTGATGTCAATGTGGATCATCTCGGATTGCGGAAACGCGCTTCCATCAGCCGCCCCCCAGATCCTCCGACTTCGGCTGCGCTGGGCGCGGCCTCCGCTCAGGATGACACCTTGGAACGGCGTTCCGATCCATCGTCAGGCAAGTCCTCCACCCGACAACCTCATCGAACTCGCACGCGCGATCCAAGGCGAGAAAGCGTACCTTGCGCACTCAAACCCGGTCACCAGGCCTGCCTGTGCCAATCCTCTGTACCTTTGCGGCTTTGGGCCATTACGTTTACCTGGGCGGGCGGGCGGAACGTTCTAACGTTCTAACCCGTACTTCTCACCAGGCGTCTACTACGGACGGCGAATCACGGCGTCCCGTCGTGCTTGTCGCACATCGTGCTCCGTGACGTAGCGCAACTACGACGGCGTCGCCCGATTCACGACAAACCCAACGGATACTTGCGCTTCGCCGCCCTCGTCACGAAACCTGGTGAGAAGTACGGGCTAACGTTCAACGTTGAAATTCCGGGGCGGGGCGGACTGGAATTCCTCATTCCTCATTCCTCATTCCTCATTTTTCCTTCCGCACCGTCCCCTCCTCCACACCTCACTGACGCCCCCCACGCCCCACGTTCCAAGCCTCAAGACGATTTGACCCAGGTCAAGGCGGAGCCGCCGCAGGTGGCGCACCATCGCGTGAGATGGTTGTGCGATCTGTCATTTGAAGGAGGAACACATGCGTCGAATCGGAATCTTTTGCTTCGCTTTGGCCGGGTTATTGATGCTCGCTGCAATTCCCGCGATTGCGGTGGAGTCCGAGTGTGAGACCTGCCACGCCAAACTGACCCCGATGATTGTCGAAGACTTCAACCGCGGGGTGATGTCCGAGACGATGGGTTGCGCGGACTGCCACGGTGAGGGCCACACCGGTATGGATGATGCAGAAAACGCCGAGCTGCCAACCATCGCGACCTGCCAGGCGTGCCACGAGGAGAAGGCCGAGCAGTACCTCGCCGGCAAGCACGCCAAGGGGCTCCTCGCTGTTCAGGCACTGCCGTTCTCGCACGGACAGCCCGACGCCTACGTCGCCGGTCAGCGGGGCTGCGGCGGTTGCCACACGCTCGGCATCGCCACCCAGGAAGACCGCAAGACCCCGGCCCGCCAGTACTACAAGTACGGGATGGACTGCCAGAACTGCCATACCCGGCACGCATTCTCGGTCGCCGAGGCGCGCGAGCCCGAAGCGTGTCAGACCTGCCACCAGGGCTTCGACCACCCGCAATGGGAGATGTGGTCCACCTCGAAGCACGGCGTGGCCTACTTGCTCGATCGTGAGACCCACCGCGGCCCCACCTGCCAGGACTGCCACATGGCCGACGGCGACCACCGGGTCCGCACGCCGTGGGGTTTCCTCGGTGTCCGCCTGCCCGAAGAGGATGAGGAGTGGATGGGCTATCGCGCAACGATTCTGATGGGTCTCGGAGTTCTCGACCCCGAGGGTCAGCCGACCGCCCTGCTCGATGTGGTCAAGGCCGGTGACATGGCTCGGCTCGACGCCGAGACCTTCGCCGCCGAGCGCAAACGCATCACCGACGCCTGCGGCACGTGCCACACGAAGAGCTTTTGGGAAGCCAACATTGCCAATGGTGATCAGATGCTCAAGGAGGCCGACAAGGTTTTTGCCGAGGCGATCAACATCGTCGCCGGGTTGCGCCGCGACGGCATCATCGAGGTCGCCGAGGGCGAGGGCGTCTATCCGCAACTCCTCTCCTTCTACGAGGTCGACACCTCCGTGGAGCAGCACCTCTACGATATGTTCATGGATTATAGGATGAAGACGTTTCAGGGCGCGTTCCACATCAATCCCGACTACACCACCTGGTACGGCTACGCCAAGATGAGGCAGGCGCTGGCCGAGATCAAGGAGCTGGACGGACAGATGCGGGCGGCTCACGCGGCTGCGCACGGAAGCTGAACGCTGTTCGAATCGAATCGACACGGGCCCCCGTCGGGGAGCCCGTGTTTTTGAATTCTCAATCTTGAATTTTGAATTCCCTGCCACCCACCCGGAGACTGCCCACAGATCACGCAGATGAAGAAGATGGCCACTCGCCGGTGACTTTGAGGCACAACGCCCGAAAGGCGTCAGACAACCCTATGTCCGGAATCCGGAATGAGAATTCCTGGCACCTGCTCTATGGGCGGTCCCACCAACCCTGATTGTGAACACGACCGGGTACGGGGGAGGGTGGTTGGAAACCAAGAATTCAAAACTCAAAATTCAAAATTTGCGTTGTGTGTTGACGGCCGCCGTCGCGGCGTGCTATCCGAAACGGCGACGAACTGGAACGGAGTGAAATATGCTCGACCTCCTGCTCGATCCCGGATTCTGGGTCGCCCTCTTTTCGGTGACGTTGGTGCAGATCGCGCTCGGCGCCGACAACCTGATCATCATCACGATCCTCGCCAACAAGCTGCCGCTCGACCAGCAGAAGAAAGCGGTGCGGTGGGGTCTGATTCTGGCCATGGTTTTTCGAATCATCTTGCTCGGTTTGGTCAGCTGGGTTCTGCGATATGCCGGTGCGCCGTTCTATCACTTTGATTTCAAGCTGCTGGGCATCCATTTCGTGGGTGCGGTCAGCGGGAAGGCGCTGGTCTTGGTCGGCGGCGGGCTGTTCCTGATCTGGTCCGGAGTCAAGGAGCTGCGGCTCAAGATCAAGGGTGTGGAGCACACGGTGGAGGGTGCGCCGAGTTTTCGCACCGTGTTGTTCACGATCGTCAGCCTCAATCTGCTCTTCTCGGTCGACTCGATCCTCACCGTGGTCGGTATGACGGACATCTTCGCAGTGATGGTCGGCTCGGTCGTGATCTCCGTGGCTCTGATGCTCATCTTCGCCGGACCGATTGCAGAGTTCATGAGCAACAACCCCGACTTCGAGATCCTCGGCCTCTTCGTTCTGCTGCTGATCGGCTTCGTCCTCTTCCTCGAAGGCGGCCACGTGGCCCACATGACCGTCAACGGCGGCGAGTTCCCCTACATCCCACAGTGGATCACGATATTCATCCTACTGCTGATGTTCTCGGTGGACTTCTATCAGAACTGGCTCGAGCGAAAGCGTGAACAGGTTCCGGTGGAGCTGCGCAGGCGGAAGAAGTGATGTCGTATGGGGCGTTTGAACGTTAGAACGTTCAACGTTAGAACGTTGTGAAAGGGAAGGCGAAAAATTCGGAATTCGGAATTCCCATCCACCCTCCCCCGCTCGTGAGCGTCCGAATTCGTGTTGCGGGTGGGCGGATCGTTTGAACGTTCGAACGTTGTAAACCTGGATCGCGACGGTGCCTGGCACCCCCGTAAACGGATCGGAAAGCGAAAATTGATCATCTTCGGGGTGCCTGGCACCTACACGGTACGGGTGAGTGGGCTGGCCTCAGCGCCACACCATGAACACGAGGTAGACAATCGGGATCGTGAGCCCGGCGATCAACAGCCACCTACCGCGGCCGCCGAGACCCTTCTTGCCGGTGATGATGAAGATGCCGGTGCAGGCGAGCACCAGAAGACCGACGGCGTAGAGATCGGCGAACCAGGTCCAGAAGCCCTTGCCGTGGTTGAGGTGGAGGTAGTTGACCTCGAAGAAGGCAAAGCGGCGCCGCGCCCGCTCGTCGATAACCTGGCCCCCCGGCAGCGCCACCGTCAGGGTGCGGCCCGCGAGAAAGACCTTGATCGCGTCGCGACCCATCCGGACCACCGATCTCGGCTCTTCCGAGATCGACATTCGCGAGAGCACCTCGGCGCCGAGCTCGGCCGGTTCACCGAACGGCAGCACACCGACCTCGACAACTTCGCGCCGGATGACGTAGTTCGGGTTCCAGTCGTCGATGTGATTCACCGCCACGCCGGAAATGGCGTACAGCACGGTGAGCCCGGCGAAGAAGTAGCCGACATCGCGATGGGTCGCGATGATCAGCTTGCGCCAGCGCACGGGCCTCAGCCCTTGATGACGGCTCCCGTGCCATGGATCATGTACACGTACTGATCGACGACCGGGGCGTCGCAGCCGGCTCCGGTGCCTTCACCCGCGGTCTTGTCGCATTTTTCACCGACCTCGTGGCCGTGCGCAGCAGCCTTGCGGGCCGCGATCTGCTCCGGAGTCAGCTTGATGGCCTCGAAAATACCCTCGGCCGCGGCCTTCTGACCCATTGATTCGTACGGGAACACGATCACCCCGTCCTCGACCTTGATGCGTACGCCGTTCCCGCTGTCGGGATCGGTGACCTGCATCCAGCATCCGCGCTTTTTGCACACGCCGGTGATCACGCCGTCAACCCGGACCTTTTTGCCCACGTATTGGTCGGCGTTGGCGATCAAGGTGTCGATCGCCACCGACTCGCTGAGAGTGACCCCGTCTCCGTAGGTCTCGGTCTCGCCGGCCATCCCGGGCGCTGCCGCCATCGCACAGACTGCGAGGCTGAGAATGAGAAAACGTTTCATATCAGATACCTCCGCGCCGATCATCCCCGTGGCGCCATCGAATGGTCGCCTCTCGGAGGGCGCCTGTCAAGCGAAGATGTCTGCGCGCGCCGTCCGCAGCGACAACCACCGTCCCCCGGCGACGATCAGGTGATCGTGAACCGAAACTCCGACCAGCTGGCCGCCCATCGCCAGCCGCCGCGTGAGCTCGAGGTCGTCCCGGCTGGGTTCGAGCTCTCCCGACGGATGGTTGTGAAAGAGCAGCACCCCGGTCGCCCGGTCGAGCAGGGCCAGGCGAAACAGCTCGGCGCCGTCCACCGGGGCCTGAGTCCGGGTGCCGAGGGTCAGCTCGTGGATGGCAAGAAATCGATGGCGGCCGTCGAGGCTGAGAAAGCCGAAGACCTCGCGGCTCTCGGATCGAAGCCGGCTGACCAGAAATTCTCCCGCGATTTCAGGCTGGTCGAGCCGTTCGGCGGTCCGCATTTCGGCTTTGGCAAATCGTTGTCCGAGCTCGATCGCGGCCAGCAAGGCGGAAGCCTTGGCCGGGCCGAGGCCGGGTCTCGCCACCAGCTCACGGAAATCGAGCCGGGCGACGCCGGCCAGTCCCCCGGCGTCAGCGAGGAGAGAGTGCGCCTCGACGACTGCACCGCGCCCTCGTCGACCGGTCCGCATCAGGACAGCGATCAGCTCGGCATCGGAGAGCGATCGAGCACCATACTCGAGCAAACGTTCACGGGGCCGCTGCGACGGCTCCATCTCGCGAATGTACTGGGTCATCTGAGTCTCCCGGGGATGCTCCCCAGGCGTGGACGGGATCTGCAAAGATCATACTCGTCTGCGACACCAGATTTCAACCTGCAAGCGCCAGATGAGGATGGGTGCGAAAATGGGAGGGTTGTTAAACTCCTGCGGCGAGGGGATACTCAGTTGGAATCCACGGGCTCCAAACTGGAGGCTCGGTGTTTTGCGAGTGACGTCCGCCTCCCGGTTCTTGCTGAACAGGCCCAACGGCGGGGTACTTCGGGAACTGTCGGACGATCTCGCCTCGATGGGCGCAGACCGCTGAGACGATGAAGAGAAACCTGCTCGCACCCATGATCGTAGCGGCGGCCGCACTCGCGCTCCAGGGCGGTATGCTCTGGATGTACTACCATCCAGAGCCGAAAACCCTTTGTGGCGATGAGGTGAGGTATTACGAGTCCGCAACGAGGTTGTTGACGGGAGAT
>CBDTWX010000325.1:0-6634 GCA_965364305.1 uncultured Thermoanaerobaculia bacterium | reverse complement strand
CACGTCACCTCGAACCTTTCGCTTCGAACGCTGGTGAATAGTCCGGGCTAAAGATCGGCGAAAAGATCAGTCGAAAAATACCGCTCCGAGGTCGAGGGGGCGATGAAGACAACGAGCTTCCCCGTCATCTCCTGCCGGGCCGCGACCTGTAACGCCGCTGCGCACGCGGCGCCGGTCGAGATCCCTCCGAGAATTCCTTCTTTTCGCGCCAGACGGCGAGCGGTCGAGAACGCGTCATCGTTGGTGACAGCAACGACCTCGTCAATCACCGTCAGATCCAGGTTGTCGGGCACGAAACCTGCGCCGATGCCCTGGATCTTGTGTGAACCGGGCTCACCGCCGGAGAGGATCGCTGAGTCCGCCGGTTCGACGGCAACGACACGAAGGCCCGCGCGACGCCGGCGCCAGAATCGACCCACACCGGAAAGAGTGCCTCCAGTACCGACACCTGCGATAAAGACGTCCATCAGACCATCGGTGTCCCGCCACAGCTCTTGGGCGGTGGTGGTTTCGTGAATCTCCGGGTTGGCCGGGTTAGAGAACTGAAGCGGTTGGACGGCGCCGGGGATCTCGGCCTCGAGGGCATCAGCGCGCGCAGATGCGCCTCTCATGCCGTCTTCCGCCGGCGTCAGGTGAATCTCGGCGCCGAGCAAATTGAGCACCTTGCGTCGCTCGGCGGACATCGACTCCGGCATGGTGAGGATGCAGCGATACCCACGGGCCGCTGCCACCATCGCGAGGGCAATGCCGGTGTTGCCCGAGGTCGCCTCGACAATCGTCGACTCGCCGGGTTTGAGTCTTCCTTCGGCCTCCAGGGCATCCACCATGGCGACGCCGATGCGATCCTTGACCGAATGGGCCGGGTTGAAAAACTCCAGTTTGGCGATCACGGTTGCAGGGAGGTCCGCCGCCAGGCGGTCGAGGCGGACCAGGGGGGTGTTGCCCATGAGTCGGGTGAGATCGGATGCAATCTTCATAGAGATACTCCTCCCGATGCAACGCGCTGAGAGCGGATCGTATTCTTCCGATGCTGGATGTTGGATGCTCGATCCGCCCGTCCACCCTCACATCAAGACGTTAAAACGTTGAACGTTCGAACGTTGAAACGTTCCGCCCACCCACCCGCGAAGGAACCGCAGATCAGGCAGATGGACGCAGATTCCACCACAGATCAGGCGTCCCGGTCTGTTTCGGTGCCCGAATGTGCTCCGCGGGAAAGGTGCCGATGCAAGCTACTTGTCTGACGCGGTGGCCTGGGCCTGGATCGCTGTGATCGCAACGGTGTTGATGATGTCCGGGACCGTGCAGCCGCGGCTGAGGTCGTTCACCGGCTTGCGAAGACCCTGCAGAATCGGCCCGACGGCAACCGCGCCGGCGGACCGTTGCACGGCCTTGTATGTGTTGTTGCCGGTGTTGAGGTCCGGGAACACGAAGACGGTCGCTCGTCCAGCGACGTTGCTCGTGGGGAGCTTGGTGTGGGCGACCCCGGCGTCCACTGCGGCGTCGTACTGGAGTGGTCCGTCGATAGCTAGGTCGGGACGAAGCTTTCTCGCGAGGTCGGTGGCGGACCGTACCATCTCGACATCGGATCCGGCACCGGACTTGCCGGTCGCGTACGAAAGCATGGCGACTCGCGGCTCGATACCGAAGGCAGCCGCGGTGTCGGCGCTCGCTGCTGCAATCTCAGCGAGCTGTTCGGCCGTTGGATTCGGGTTGACCGCACAGTCGCCGTAGACCAAGACCCGGTCCGCCAAACACATGAAGAAGATACTCGAAACGAGGTGGCAGCCCGGTTTGGTCTTGATGAACTCGAAAGCTGGCCGGATCGTCTGCGCGGTGGTGGTTACCGATCCTGACACCATGCCATCTGCGTCTCCGTGGTGGACCATCATCGTCCCGAAAAATGTGGCGTCCTGCATGACCTCTCGTGAGATCTCCTTGGTGGCGCCCTTGTGCTGGCGCAGCTCGTGGTAAATGGCGGCATACTCTTCGATGCGGTCGGACGTGGCGGGGTTGATGATCTGCACACCTTCGAGCTCGACCTTCAGCTTGGCTGCACGATCGCGGATTGCTTCCTCGTCTCCGAGCAGCGTGAGATCGACCACCTTGCGACGGTTCAAAGTATCGACAGCACGCAGAATCCGCACTTCGGACCCCTCGGGCAGGACGATGTGGCGTCGGTCGGCACTCGCCCTCTTGATGATGTTGTGGAGGAACATCGTCGGCGTGAGTCGTTCGACACGGACCGCCGAGATTCCTTCGCGTATGACATCGGGCCGCACATGCTGCTCGAAGAGGATGCGTGCGGTTTCGATCTTACGGAAACTCTTTGGCGTGATTGTCGACACGACCTTGTTGACGTTGATGGCGGTGTCGTACGTCCCGGTATCGACTGACAGCACCGGGAGCTGGGTTCCCCGCAGACCTTGAATGACGCGGTTGACCGTGTCGCCGGGACGGAGTCCGGACGACAGCAAAATTCCCGACAGATTCTTGGTCTTGCTCGACATCTGCGACGCCATCAGACCGAGGAGGATATCCGCACGGTCTCCCGAGGTAATCACGAGGGCGCCGGGCTCCAGCCGGTCGAGAATCGTCGACAGCTGCATGGATGCGATCCGAAAACCGAACACCAGATTGTCCAGATAACGATCGCCGTACAGAACCTCGGCCTGCAAGGCCGAAGCGATCTCGTCCATTCGTGGCTTTGCAAGGATCTCCTCCTCCGGGATGGCGCCCGCGAACGCGATTTCCATCTTGGCGAAACCCTGCTCGAGTGCGGTGGTGAACTCCTCGAACTGTGTGGCATCCACCCGATTGACGATGACGGCGAGCAAATCGCAATCGTGTTCGTCGAACTTCTCCTTGCTCAGGACAGTATTGTCAACGATCTCTTCCGTTGTCTGGCCGCGACCGCTCACGGCCAGCAGAATCGGCGCCCCCAGATTGCGGGCGATATCGGCGTTGATGTCGAACTCGAAGGCAACGGTAGGACCCTGGTAGTTGGTTCCCTCGATGAGGACGAAGTCGTGCTCCTCTTCGTAGGTCTTGTACGCGGTGAGGATCTCCTGCAACATCTCATCGTAGCGGCCGGTTCTGATCATGTCGGTGGCATCCTGGTCGGTGATGCCGATCATGACGTGGGGTTCGCATTCCATCCCGAAGACGGAGCACATCAGTTCAACGCTGGGGTCCGAGGGCGACGCCTCGCCTGACCCGGTTCTTCCGATGGGGCGGAAATAACCCACCCGAGGGACCTCTCGTTCGATCAGAGACATCAGCCCGAGAACCAGTGCGCTCTTGCCGGCCGCGGGTCCCGTTGTCGCCAGATACACATTCTTGGACATGGTTTGAATCTTCCCTTTGAGTTGTAAGATGTAGACCGGCGCTGGCTGTGTTCGCCGACCAAGACCGCCCTCGCAATGGCCTGACAGATTAGCACGATTGGCACTCCTAATATGTTGTTCGGCAGTGGCCAAACGGCGTATCGGACGCCCCGTAGTGTTTGAATGAAAATCGATGGCGACTCCTCGGCTTGCAGGCTATTACCTGCTGTACAATGTCGTTGGGGGTTGCATGATCCGACGACACTCACCGAGCCTCGACCAACGTGCGCTAGCGGTGCGGCAGAGGCGGGGCTGAATTCGCAATGCGTGTCCTGGTGATCGGTTCTGGAGCCCGTGAGCACGCCATCGTCCATGCTCTTCGTCGGTCGCATGGGGTGACAGAAGTCTTTGCCGCACCCGGCAACCCCGGGATCGACCAGGCGGCTGACCTCCTTCCGGTGTCGCCCAACGATCTCCCTGGAGTCGCCGAAGCGGCTGCGGATCTCCGTGTCGACCTCACCATCGTCGGTCCGGAGGTGCCGTTGGCGATGGGGATCGGTGACGAGTTCCAGCGCCGCGGGCTGCGGCTTCTGGGTCCAAACCAGGCGGCGGCTAAACTCGAGTCCAGCAAAGCATTTGCAAAGGAGTTCTGCTGGCGGCACGATATTCCTACCGCGGATGCAAAGATCGCCCGCACGAAAGATGAGGCCGTCGCGGCGACCCGGGCGTTTGGTCTGCCCGTCGTACTCAAGGCCGACGGTCTTGCCGCTGGCAAAGGCGTGCTCATCGTTCACAGTGATGATGACCTCGAACAGGCCCTGGATGTGTTCTTCGTGCAGCGGCGCTTTGGTGACGCCGGTGATCAGGTCTTGGTCGAGAAATGTCTCGATGGAACCGAGGTTTCCTACATGGTTCTCAGCGATGGCACCGCGGTCATGCCCATCGCGACATCCCATGATTACAAACGTGCCGGGGAGAACGATGAAGGCACCAACACTGGAGGCATGGGTGCACACTCTCCGGCATTGGTGATTCCACCCGGGACGAGTCGACAGATCCTCGACTCGGTGGTGCGTCCGACGATCGCAGGAATGGCTGCGGAAGGTCGCGAGTACCGGGGCGTGCTCTATGCCGGCTTGATGTTGACGTCGAACGGCCCCAAAGTGCTCGAGTTCAACTGTCGCCTCGGTGACCCTGAAACGCAGGCCATTTTGTTGCGGTTGGACGACAACCTCGCGGAGATCGCCCGTGACGCGGCCGACGGTGCGCTGGCGGCAACCAATATGAGGTGGCGGAAAGAGGCGGCAGCCTGCGTCGTCGTGGCTGCGAAAGGATACCCGGCACGGGCTCACAAGGGGGACGAAATCACCGGAATCGACGAGGCAATGTCGTTGTCCGGTGTGACCGTCTACCACGCCGGCACGCGCCGCGACAACGGCCGTCTTGTCACCTGCGGCGGGCGTGTGTTGTCCGTGTGTGGTCGTGGCGCGACCCTCAAGGATGCGTTGGCTTCGGCTTACGCAGGTGTGGAGAAAATTCATTTTGAGGGCATGTGGTATCGCACCGATATCGGTCGAGACACCATCCGAAAGCTCGAGAGCTCCGATGGCGGACCTTGACGTTCTGATCGTCATCGGATCGGCCAGCGACTGGAAGCACTTCCGGGGAGCCGTCGATGTTCTGCGCCGGCTCGACCTTTCATTCAGAGTGCACGTATCGTCGGCCCATCGCACGCCGAACCGCACGGTGGAACTGGTGCGCAGTGCCGAAGCTGACGGTTGTCAAGCCTTTATCTGTGGCGCCGGGATGGCCGCTCATCTCGCGGGAGTGGTCGCTGCGCACACCCTCAGGCCGGTGCTCGGTGTGCCCCTCCCGGGTGGGGTGCTCGATGGGGTTGACGCGCTCTTGTCGACCGTGCAGATGCCGTCGGGCATCCCGGTGGCCACTTTTGCGGTCGGGCCGGCTGGCGCTCGCAACGCGGCTGTTTTTGCCGCTCAAATTGTCGCCGGCGATCGTCCCGAGCTGAGAGACGCCCTCGAAGATCTGCGTCGTGAGGGAAAGGCGAAGGTCAGCGCAGGTGAGGAGCAAATCCAAGCGGCACTCGATGGGGAACATGCCTGAAATGCCGATGCTCGTGCAATGCGCGGTACCGCGGAGGATCGAAGACTGGGTGCCTGTTCTGGTGGACCCCGAGCTGCCGCCGATGCCGTGTCGGGCCGGGAAGCTCGAGCTCAAACATGGCGAAACCATCGTGGTTGAAACACCGGATGGGAAATTTCTCGGCAGGGTCACTGTGTATTCGCTGCCGACGTTCAAAAAACCCCGCAAGTCGGCGGCGCGGATCGTCCGCCGCGCGACTCCGGAAGACGAAAAGCGACACGAGGACACCGGTCATCTCGAGCGGGAGATCGAGAGCTACCTTCGCCGCCGCACGCACGAGCTCGAGCTCGAGCTCCATCCCTTCAAGGTCCGGTTGCCGCTTTCCGGCCGCAAGGCGGTGATCTATTTCTCCGCTGAGAAGAGAGTGGATTATCGGCCCCTGCAGCGCGATCTGGGCCGGAAATATCGGCGACGGATCGAGATGCGGTCATTGGGTGTGCGCGACGGTGCGCGGATGTGCGGTGGTCTTGGCCCGTGCGGACGATGTTTGTGCTGCACGACCTTCATGGACCGTTTCCACTCGGTGACCGTGCGGATGGCCAAACGTCAGAACCTGAGCCTCAACCCGGCGAAGATCTCTGGTCTCTGTGGCCGTCTCATGTGCTGCCTCTCGCACGAGGTCGACCAGTACCCCGAACAAAACCGCAACCGACGGTGATATGAATCGGCGCGCGGCTCACAAGAGACAGGGGCTGCGGGATCTGATAATCTGATCTCAGAACCCGCCGACTTCATGCTTCCGGAGTCCCGTTGCCGCACAGCATGGGCCGCGAGGAGAGCCTTATGTCCGATCGTAAGCTGATCCGACCGTCGATGAACGAGATGATGGAAAAATTCCCAACTCGACCTACCGGCCGTCGCAAACAGGTGCCCGCCGAGCAGACAAATGCCGAGAGCTTCTACTACCTCAAACAGATGCAGAACCGAACCGCGATGGTGGTTGTGCTCACCGATGGGACGGAGCTCAAAGGTTGGATCGAGTGGTATGACAAGAACTGTCTCAAACTCAACCGCGTCGATGCTCCGAATCTGCTCCTTTTTAAACACACCATCAAGTTCATGTTCAAAGAAGAGGAGCTTCGTTCGCGCCGTCGCCGTCGCAGCACGGCGTCATCGCGCTGAGTGGTTAACCCGGACTATTCACCAAT
>CBDTWX010000324.1:0-6671 GCA_965364305.1 uncultured Thermoanaerobaculia bacterium | reverse complement strand
CGAGGTCGAGCGGATCCCGCCGATGAAGCCGTCGAACACCGCGTGCGCGCTCGCCGATCATCTCGTCGAGGCGGCGGATCGCAGTGGGTGGAAGCTCGAGCTCGAATCGAATCGGGGAGGGGTGTCATTTCCGAACTTGCTCCCGGATCCGTCGGCGTTACCGGTGATCGACGGGCTCGGACCGATCGGCGACGGGATGCACACCCGCGAGGAGTACCTCGATCTAAAGTCCCTCGATCGGCGAATCCATCTCATTGCGGAAGCGCTGCTCTACCTCCGGGACAACCGTGAATCGTTAAAACGTTAAACGTTCAAACGTTTAACGTTCCAACGTGTAACGTCCTGCGATTCAGAGCTCCCGCAACGCATGCGCGACCTGCAGTCTGGCGGCGCGGATCGCGGGCAGGACGCCGCCGACCAGCCCCATCAGCATGGCGAACACAACCCCGGCAATGAGGAGTTCGGGTGTGACCTTGAAGGCGAATGCGAGGTGTGAGAATGTCTGCCAATTGATGGTTCCGGCGGTGAAACCGTTGAGAGGTAATACAGCGATGCAGCCGAGGATTCCGCCGGCGAGAGCGATGAACAGCGATTCAAAAAGAAAGGACAGGACGACGCTCCCGCCCCCAAAACCGAGCGCCCTCATGGTGGCGATCTCGCGCGCCCTGGCGGCCACGGCCGAGTACATGGTGTTGAGGGCACCGAAGACCGCGCCGATCGCCATGACGAAGGCGACCAGGAATCCGAGGACTCGAATCAGCGTGCTCACCATCTGTGACTGTTTGGTGTAGTACTCCTGTTCTCGTTCCACCTGGACGGTCAGCCGGGGATCGGACGTCATCGCGTCCTTGAAGGCATCGAAATCGGTCGGCGAGTTGAGCCGGGTCGTGAGCGAGCTGTAGACGGTCGTCGACCTTTTGAACGCCTGAGAAAGGACGGTGTTGTCGGTCCAGATCTCGGAGTCGAAGGCGGAGCCGCCGGCGTCGAAGATACCCACGACCGTCCACTCCCGGCTGCCAAAGCTCACCGTCGAACCGAGATCGAAGCCCCGGTAGATCTGGAGCGCGTTCGAACCGACCACCAGCTCGGCCAGACCGGGTTCGAAGAATCGGCCCGCAACCACTGAGACTGAAGGGCGAACCTCGAGGACCAGGGGCGTCATGCCCCGGATCTGGACATTGGCATCGGTGCCGCTTTTCTTCAGTTGAAAAGCCCCGATGACGACCGTTTCTGGGCTGACAAGCGGCTCGCCGCCGGCGTTACGAGCGACCTGGGGGGCATCGGCGATGACTCGTACCTGGTCCAGAGAGACTCCGCTATCCATCTCCGAAGCCGCGCCCGCACGGCGGATGATCGCGTTCGAGGTCGATCCCGATGAGATCAGGGTGGCCTGAAAACCCTTGGCCATGGCGAGCATGGCGATGAAGA
This sequence comes from uncultured Thermoanaerobaculia bacterium, assembly GCA_965364305.1. Classification (GTDB taxonomy): domain Bacteria; phylum Acidobacteriota; class Thermoanaerobaculia; order Thermoanaerobaculales; family Sulfomarinibacteraceae; genus Sulfomarinibacter. The sequence continues at coordinate 5,243 of CBDTWX010000324.1, read as the reverse complement.
CTCCCACGGTCCCGGCGATGCCAAGGACCGACACCACTGCGGCCTTCCATCTGGCGGCGACGGAGCGAATGTTGTAGGAAAAGGGGATTGCCATCACACCCTCCGCAGCGCATCGACGATGCGCAGATTCATCGCCGTCAACGCAGGAATCGAGCCGGCGACGAGGCCAACGGTCAGCGCGATTGCCGAGCCGAGGACCATGTCCATTGGGGACAGATGAAAAAGTGGCAGCATACCGCCCGTGGGGTCGCCGCCAAGGGTGAAGAGCTTGGCCAGGCCGAGACCGAGAGCGCCGCCCACCGCCGCAATCAGGAGAGACTCGGAGAGAACCATGAAGAGCACCGTCTTGTCGCCGAAACCGAGTGTTTTGAGCACTCCGAGCTCAGGGACTCTCTCGCGGACTGCCATCGCCATGGTGTTGCCGGTGACCAGCAGCAGGGTGAAGAGAACGACCGAGCCGATCGACATGATCAGCATCCGGATGTTGCCGATCTGTTTGGCGAACCCGGCTGCAAAGGCTGCCTCGGTCTCGGTGGAGGTTTCCCAGGCGGAGTTGGCGAACCGGTCATCGATGGCCTTGCTGACCGCGACGGCGTTGTCGGGATCGTCGATCTGTACCGTGTACCAGCCGACGGTGCCGCCGCCGAACGAGGTCTGACGGCGTTCCTCGAGATACTTCCAGTGGAACCAGAACTGCGACTCGTCGTCGCCGCCTCGAGAGCCCTCGTAGATGGCCCGGATATTGAACTCCCAGGTGCCGGTCCAGATGGTGCCCTGGAGGGGAATTCGATCGTTGATCTTCCAGCCGAACCGATCCGCGGTCAACTTGCCGACCACCGCACCTTCCTGGTCAGCGAGGAAATCCTGCCACTGCTCGTCTGGAATCACGAACTCGGGAAACAATGAGCGGTATGTTTCGGTGTCGATGGCGAACTGGGGAAAGAAGTTCTTGGGTTCCTGGTAGATGCCGCCGAACCAGGTGGCAAAGGTGGCCTCGGTGACGTGGTCGATCTGCCTCAGGCGCTCCTGGTAGGCCAAAGGCAGCGGCATGATGAGCGAGGTCTTGTTGCGAACGATCAGGCGATCGGCGCCGGCCACATCGACCCCTGCGTTGAGCGCCGTCTCGATGGCGACCAACAGGCCGAAGAGAAAGAGTGCGACCGCGATCGATCCGACGGTGAGCACCGTGCGGGTCTTTTTCCGAAAGAGGTTGCGAAAGATGAATGGAAGGAACTTCATGACGCGGCCCTCTCCTCGACGGCCTCGACGAGAACGCCCTTGTCGAGGTGGAGCACCATATCGGCGCGTTCGGCGGCCAGCGGGTCGTGGGTGACCATGAGGATGGTCTTGCCGTGGTCGGTCACGAGGCTGGTCAAGAGATCGAGGATCTCTTCGGCGGCCTTGCGGTCGAGGTCCCCCGTGGGCTCGTCGCACAGCAGAAACGTGGGATCGGTGACGATGGCGCGGGCAATTGCCACCCGTTGTTCCTGGCCGCCGGACAGCTGCCGGGGATAGTGCTTCATCCGATCGCCGAGACCGACCAGTGACAGCGCGGTCTCCACGTGCCGACGGCGCCGGCTTTTCGAGAGCTTGGTCAGCAGGAGCGGGAGTTCAACGTTCTGGAACGCGGTCAACACCGGGATCAGATTGTACATCTGGAAAATGAACCCTACGTGGCGCGCTCGCCACGAGGCCAGTTTCTTGCCGGACATGTGGGTGATCTCGTCACCATCGACCGTCACGGTTCCGGAGGTTGGTGTGTCGAGGCCGCCGAGAAGGTTGAGCAGCGTGGTCTTGCCGGATCCGCTGGGGCCCATGAAGGCCACGAACTCGCCCGCCTCGACATCGAGGTTGAGCCCCTGGAGAACCTCGATCGATTCGCCGCCCCGTTTGTAGACCTTGTTGATGTTGCGAACCGTGATCAGGCTGTTGCTGTGCTCTCGTCCATCTATGCTGACCATATCCCCTACTTTCTGACTGCGACCCTGTCGCCGTTGGCGAGGTCTTTCGGAGCCCCGACCACGACTATTTCTCCGGAGGCGACTCCGGCCATGATCTCGACCTCGGCGCCGTTGGTCCTGCCGACCGTGACGGCCCGGCGGTCGATCGTTTCATCTGCTACCACGAAGACCACCGCCTGTCCGTTGTCGTCGCGCACTGCCGAGTGCGGCACCAGGGACTGCGGTGGCGTGGATGTCGTGTCGTCCGTGACAATTTCCTGGAAAGCCACTTTCACGCCCATGTCGGGCAGTATCTTGGGATCGAGCCGGTCAAAGGTAAGGCGCACCTTGACGGTGGCTTTCTGCCGATCGGCAGTCGGAATGACCGTCCGCACGGTCGCGGGTATGCGCCAGTTCGGGTAGGCGTCGAGGACGGCGTCGGCAGGCTGGCCGACGTGGACCTTTGCGATGTGCGACTCGTTGACATCGACTTCGATTTCCAGGCTCTCCATGTCGACGATGGTCGAGATTCCGGTTCGGGTGAAACCGCCCCCGGCCGATACGGGAGAGACCATCTCACCCGGCTGGGCGTCTTTGGAAACGGCGATCCCCGCGAAGGGCGCTCGGACGGTGTAGTTTTCGAGGTCCTGCGCGGCGACGGCGAGCTCTGCCTCCGCGGCGTCGAGCGAGGTTCGCGCGACGGTCAGCTTGGCCCGCAGGGCATCGACGGCTGCGTTGGCCGAGTCGAGATCCTGTACGCTGGCGACCCCTTGGTCGCGAAGCTCCTGCGTCCTTCGCAAGGTTCGTTCCGCGTCGGCGAGGTTGACCTCGAGCTCCCTGATACTGGCCCGAGCGACATCGCGGTTGGCTCGGATCGCCTCGTATCGGCGTCTCGCGTCGGAGTCGTCGAGCCGGGCCAAGACCTGCCCCTCCTCGACAATCATGCCTTCGTCGACGAGAACCTCGATGACCTTGCCGGTGATCTTGGCGGAGACGGTGGCCTTTCGCCGCGGCTCCACGTAGCCGGAGGCGTTGAGGACGGTAGCGGCACCGCCGGCCGGGGCCGGGCGTGCGGTGGCAACCTCGACGGCCGGTGTTGAGTTGCGGACGACAAAAAAGAGGGCGATGACGGCAATGATCACGATGACAATTGCAGCCAACAGCATGAGGCGCTTGCCGCCGCCATCCTGGTTGCGGGCCTCGCCGTCAATCTTGAGGTCTGAGAGCTTTGGTTTTTCGTTTTCGTTCATCAATATTTCCCTGGAGTAGAACGCCGCCCGATGAAGGGATGTTCCAATGTGTGATTGCCGGGCTGGAAGTCTACCACTCGTACGCTCCATACAAAGCAGAGATTCAAATGCGCAAAGAAAAGAACGCAAAGGCGCGGAGACGCAGAGACGCGGAGCCCCCACCCACCCAAAACTGCCCGCAGATCACGCAGATAACGCAGATCCCGCCCGCCCACCCAAGTCGCAAACACGAAGACACGAAGACACGAAGGTGTTTCCTTCAGGCTTAATGAGTTGGGCCTTGAGCGACCGGCGGAAACGCCGGCGATCTCGCGATCGCCGGCTCCCGGTGAGGCGTCCGTGCGATCCGAACGCAAGCGTTCGTCCCGCCCGGTCACCCCACCGGCCGTCACGCCGATGGCGTGTCGGTTCCGCCTACCGTGGTCTGCCCTGTGATGAGGGACCGTTCGTGCGCACCTTGTTAAAGAAAAAGGAGGGAGGCGAGGCCAACTCTCTGCATCTCTGCGTCTCTGCTTTAAGGAAACGGATGGACAGGTGAGCATCTGCGTCAATCTGCGTGATCTGCGGGCAAATTCTCGGGTGGGTGGTCGGCTATCTGTGTTGATCTGTGTGATCTGTGGGCGTCTTGCCCTGGGCGGGTGGGCGGATCCAGCATCCAGCATCTAGCATCCAGCATCGGGTGGGTGGGCGGGCTAATGGAAGTCATGGCTCGCCACGCTGGCATCCGCGTTGACCGCCTCGAAGCGGCGCGCCCGCACCGAGATGGTGCCATCCTGTTTCTGCAGGGTGCCCTCCACCATCAATACTGGTGTCCTGACGATGAAGGCGCGGTGCTTCCGGAAGAGATCGGGTCGGATAATGGCCTGCATCATCCCCGTCTCGTCCTCCATGGTGAGGAAGACGAAGCCCTTGGCAGTGCCGGGTCGCTGGCGCACGATCACCGCTCCTGCCACCCGAACCTCCTCGCCGTCGCTGTGCTTCTCGAGCTCCTCGACCGGCACCACACCTCGATGGTTGAGCTCCTTCCGCACATAGGCCATGAGGTGGGGTCCGGTGGTGAGGTGAAGCCCGGCATAATCGGCGATGGTCTCGTCAAGTGGTTCCATCTCGTCAAGTGGTGAGGCGTCTTCGGGCGGCAGATCGGCGAACAACGGTCCGCGCCGGCTCCCCACCTCGGAGACCTGCCACAGGGCCGCGCGCCGGCTCAACCCGAGGGAGGCCAGCGCCCCGACGTGGGCCAGCCGCTCGAGCTGCTCGCTGGTAAGACCACACCTCTGGGTGAGATCGGCGACGTCGGTGAAAGGCGCCCGGGCGCGTTCACTCTCGATGACCTCGGCGCCGGAGCGCTTGAGACCGTGCACGTAGCGCAGACCGATCCGCACCGCGCCCCTCTCCCAACGACAGCGCCACCCCGAGTGGTTGACGTCGACCGACAGAAAGCGCACGCCGCGGCGTTGGCCGTCCTTGACCAGGGTGGCGGGGTGGTAGAAACCCATCGGCCAGGCGTTGAGAAGGCTGGCGTAGAAGGCCGCCGGGTGATGGGCCTTGAGGTAGGACGAGGCGTAGACCAGGAGGGCGAAGCTGGCGGAGTGCGACTCGGGAAAGCCGTAGAGGGCGAAGGATGTGATCGAGCGAACGATCTGCTCCTGGACGTCGCCGGTGATGCCGCGCTCGGTCATGCCGCTGCGCAGTCTTTTTTCGATCACCGCCATCCGCTCCTGCGAGCGTTTGAAACCCATCGCCCGTCTGAGCTCCTCGGCCTCGCCGCCCGAGAAGCCGGCCGCCTCCATGGCCATCCGCAGCAGCTGCTCCTGGAAGAGCGGCACGCCGAGGGTGCGCTCGAGGATCGGCTCGAGGCAGGGGTGGGCATAGGTCACCTCCTCGCGCCCCTGGCGGCGTTCGAGGTAGGGGTTGGTCATGTTGCCGGTGATCGGTCCGGGACGAATGATCGCCACCTGCACCACCAGATCGTAGAAGTGCTCCGGCCGGTTGCGCGGTAGCGACGCCATCTGCGCCCGGCTCTCGATCTGGAAGACGCCGACGGTGTCGGCGC
>CBDTWX010000323.1:0-6715 GCA_965364305.1 uncultured Thermoanaerobaculia bacterium | reverse complement strand
ATACTTGCGCTTCGCCGCCCTCGTCACGAAACCTGGTGAGAAGTACGGGCTAGCCGACCTCGTCCCCGTACTTGCGCTGCAGGGACCTGAGCTGCTCGAGGAGCCGCCGAGCTATCTCGGAGTACTCGTCGGAGCCGAAGAGGTTGTTCAGCTCGTGAGGGTCGTTTTCGAGGTCGAAGAGCTCCCAGGCGTCCAGCTCTCCGTAGAAATGGATGAGCTTGTATCGGTCGGTTCGAATTCCGTAGTGCGGTCGAACCCTGTGCCAACCGTGAGGGTATTCGTAGTAGTGGTAGTAGACGCCCCGGCGCCAGTCGTCTGGTGGCGGACCCGTGGTCAAGGGTCGCAACGACCTTCCTTGCATCTCGGGTGGCGCCGGCAATCCTGCGTAGTCGAGGAGGGTGGGGGCGGTGTCCAGGTTGACCACCAGGGCATCGGCAACCTGACCCGCGGCGATGCCGTCGGGGTACCGAATGATCAGGGGCGTGCGCATCGACTCCTCGTACATGAAACGTTTGTCGTACCAGCCGTGTTCGCCGAGGTAGAAACCCTGGTCAGAGGTGTAGATGACGATGGTGCTGTCGCTCAAGCCATGCTCGTCGAGCCGGTCCAACACCCTGCCCAGGTTCTCGTCGATCGAGGCCACGCAACGAAGGTAATCCCTGATGTATCGCTGGTACATCCACTCGGTCCGATCGGCGCCACCGGGAGGCTCATCGGCGAAGGCGCGGTTGATCGGGTCGTAGTGCGCGTCCCAGGCGGCTTTCTCCTGCCGGGTCATGGCCTCGTAAGAAGCCGACCACGATGGCTCGGGATCGAAGTCCGGATTGCCCCCGCTCCCTGTCTCTTGCTCGTACGATTGACGGTGGAGCTTCATGTCCATCGAGAGATACATGTCCTCGATCCGCATGTCCGCCTCCCGTGCCGCCAATCGTCCTTTGTAGTCGTCGTGGAAGGTGGGCGGCAGAGGGAGATCCTTGTCGGCAAAAAGATCGAGGTGTCGAGTGCTCGGCATCCAATTTCGATGCGGCGCCTTGTGGTGGTAAAGCAGGCAGAACGGTTTCTTCGTGTCTCGGTTCTCCAAGAACTCGAGGGCGAAATCGGTGATCAGGTCGGTGACATACCCGGCATGTTCCACCTCGGTGCCGTTTTCGGAAAACACGGGACGGTAGTAGCGTCCCTGGCCGGTCAACACGCGCCAGTGGTCGAATCCCACCGGCTCGGTCTTGAGATGCCACTTGCCGATCAACGCCGTTTCGTACCCGGCCTTTTGAAGCAGAGCCGGAAAGGTCGTCTGCGAACCGTCGAACTGGTCGCGATTGTCCCGCAGGCCGTTTCGATGGCTGTACGTGCCGGTCAGATGCACCGCGCGCGAGGGAGCGCAGATCGAGTTGGTGACGAAGCTCGAGGTAAAGAGAATGCCCTCGTCGGCCAGGCGATCAATGTTGGGCGTTTGAATCAAGGAGCTGCCGTAGGCGCTGATTGCCCGTTCCGCATGATCGTCCGCCATGATCACGATGATGTTCGGTCGGTTGGGAGCCTCCGGACGCCTGGTGGCGATGAAACCGCCAACGACGATGACTCCGATGACTCCGACGGACCCGGCAAGCCAAAGCGGTTTCCACTTCATACTTTCAACTCCCATGCCGGCCGGATGGTTGTGGACCTATGCACGATCGCACCCCCCGGGCCGGGGCAGGAGAGGGAGCGTGAAGCCTTCCAACCAGGGGCGCTGCAAGACCAGGGAGCTTCGCTGCCAATTCATCTTCCAAACCGGTTCCGTCACCTGCAGTTTGGCGAGAACGGAAGCCACGAGATCACCTGTGAGCCGATTGCCGAACGCTCTCAGATGCCGGTCCATGTCGTCAAACGACCTCGCTCGCTCGCTCCTCCTCTTCGAAGGCCGATATTTGTGAACTCCTTTCCATCGACTATGTTGAAAAATGAAGGGACGATCACGACAGCGAATTCAATATCTCTCAGACGCCACTCGTGTGAAAAGCTCGCCGAATATTTCCGATAGAACCTCATCGAGCCGTTGCTTGCCCTCACCTTCGAATTCCAGAAATCGCACCCCGAGCCCCTCGACACGTTCGTGGACGGCTCGGCGCACGATCTCCGCATCGCCTCTGACCGCCTCTTCTTCTTCGTCGTAGACAAGTTCGTAAGCTACTTTCTGGCCCGGGGTGATGTCCACCGGCGTCTGCACCAACATTCCGGAGAGAGATAGATTCTCGGTTGCGCCGGCGGCAACTTCGACTCCGTCATCGAGTGTGGTGTAGAGGCGAATGGCGAAGCGGACGGCCGCTCGGGGTACGACGCCGAGAAGATCCACCACGTTGTCCTCGATGCTCTCTTGCGGGTCGTCGAGCAAAGTGACCCTGTTGACGCCGCGTCCGATGAGGGCGCGAGCATCAGCATCTCTGCCGCGCTCGGCAACGACGAGGAGAGAGCTCTTTGCGCTTGCGGCTCCCTCGGCTCGGAACAGAGACACGATCTCTTCAAGAGGTTTTTCGCCGGGATCGGCGTCAAATATGAACAGATCCACCGGTTCGGTGCTGGCATATTCGATCGCTGCTTCGGGCGATTCTACTCGCAGGACATTCAGGTTCTGGCGGTCGAGCACGGGTGCGAGCGCTGAGAATGGGCCTCGCCCCATCCCAGCCAGCAGCACGTTGTATGGCTTTTCACCCACGACTCCTCCTGGCGCACAGTACGAGGCGTTTCTGCGAGCCGCAGTGCGCTGAAACAACTATACTCTGGAGTACGCCTCAACTGATGCTGGAGGTTCATTCCGCCGACCTGTCGCCGAGTTCACGCATGAGCGTGGCATAATCCGTTTCTTCTAGCCCGGACTATTCACCAGCGTTCGAAACCTCGGACCAGAATCCCGGGAGGTGATCGACGGCGAACATCACCGCGTCCGGATTGCCGTCAAGGCCGGCGGTCGAGGTGCGAACGAGAGCACGAATGTGATCTCAGTTGCGAATACCCTCGACGCCCAGGCGGACCTTCGAGGCACGTTCCTGCTCCAGGGCCGCCAGTCTCTGTTGTGCGGCGGCGATCTTGAGTCTGAGGCCTTCGGGGGCCTGCTCATAGAGGTACGGAACGGGATCGACAGACCGGCCGTCAAGCCTCAATTCGAAGTGGAGTTGCGGTTCCACAGCGTTCCCGACGGCACCGTCAATGACTGCAATGGGCTGGCCTTTCGTGACCTCGTCACCGGTCGTGACCCTCAGACCGGAGATGTGAACGTAGGTGGTCTCCAAACCGTGGCCATGGCGGATCGTGGCCCAACCACCGGACCGTTCTCCGAGTCCGCTTCCAATGACCCTCCCGTCGGCGACCGCCTGAACGGATGCTCTGTCGATGTAAATGTCGAGTCCCTGGTGGGGCCGTGGTGTGCCGATCCAGTCATCGCGCATCGCGCCGAAGTGGGGGAGGCCGTCCCTCACCATGTCCGAGGGAGTGTATCCGAGGGACCGGTCAATCAACTCCTCCGCGTCGAGACCGGCCACCGGGCTCGTCAGTCTGACGCCCCGAACGACGGCGACCGTCGAATCGGGCGCCGCCGTTTCGCGCGTGTCGAGGCCGGAGGAGCCGTTGCAGTTGATCAGGAGGCCTTGAGGAACGCGTTCGTGGAGACAGCTCCAATCGGCTGCGGTTTCGACGACAAACCTCGTCACCGGAGGGGCGTGTGAGAACTGCGAATATCGGTATTCGTCAATTCCGGCGACGGTCGGGCGTTCTCGCCGGGTCGGCCCATTCCAGGCGACAGGTGCGAGGTCGAAGACGAAACGTCCATCGCCGAAGTGGCCGGTTTCGATCCCTGTGACCAGCCCTTCGATTGTGAGGGCGATCCTGCAGTTATCAGAGGTTGTATCCACGACCTCCACTGCGGTGAGAACCGCGGTGTCCGGGTCAGCTGCGAAGGTGGGGAAAGCGCTCGCGAAGATGAGAGGAGCTGAGACGATTCCAGCTGCGCTTGGAAGAAAACTCCTATGAGGCATTCAAAATCGCCCAGAGGGCGCACGATCCAACGGCGGCCCGGTTCACGGACTCAGATCTGGGACGTACCGAGGCGATCGCCAACGACACCTCCATTACCAGCCTTCAAACACCACGGTGCCGTCGGCGATCTCGCCTTCGGGCGAGGGCTCTCCCCATGTGAGGGTGTAGACCTTGCCGTTGACCAGCAACAGATCGGCTCCGGCCTCCGGTTGATATTGGCGTCCGGCCGAGAAGGCGACAAGGATCACGATCATCGCGCCGTGCGTGATGGCTCTTGCGGGGACTCGGTTCATGGTGACCTCCAGTTCAACCGTCGCCTGAGTGTTCGTTGATCGCCACGGATCGACGACGAGAGCCGTGACCTCGGTGGCACGAGTGCTGCTTTCGTCCCAGGGATCGATCGCTCTGCGATTCAGCACCGCGTTCGCCGAAACGTGTCTCGAGCTTCTTCGCCGCGGCGAGGCGGAAAACGACGTTCGGCTGACTGGATCGGTGAGGCACGTTCAGCAAATGTTGCCCCTCGGCGCTGTCATTTCGGCGCCCGAAAACTCTACTACAGCCGTATCGCGTCGCGCGCTCGCACTGTGCCGCCTGCGACAGCTTCTTCGCTGCCCCTGCGCTTTGCGCGGATCCATGGAAGTCTAGCGCGTGTTGCAGCCGCGTGAAAATGCGCGAGAAGGCGGTTTTGCGCGAGCTTCGGTTTGTGCCGATCCTCGGGGAGCGCAGACGTTCGTGGTGAACGTGCTAGCCTGAAGTCCGACGAACAGAGCCCCTTATCGGTCGGCGCCGTGGGTCACGAGGTCGAGCTTGTGAATCTTCGTCGTTTTGGTCGCCGCGCGTTCCGTGGAGGCTCGAACAGTTCGCCAAGATCGGGGAGTCCCATGCGGAAATTCGGTATCTCAGCTGTCCTGTTCATCGCCATCTCGGCACCCTGCGTCGTCGATGCTGGAGTCGCGAGAAGGCAATACTGTGAGGACTACTATCGGGAGGTGTTTCTCGCAGCACGAAACGCGGTCCGCGAGGTCGGCGCTCGCGTCGTCCACGACGACGACATTGGAGGATCCATCGTGGGCAAGATCGAGGCCGAGCTCTACGGCCACGTGATCGAGATCAACGTGTGGATCAACCGAAATCGAGATAGCCGCGGCGGTGTTGAATCCATGTGGGTCCAGGTCCAAGCGCGGTTCGGAAAGAAGAAATACAAGAACCTCGACGAGGAGGAGAAGGAACAGCTCGCGATGGTCGAGGACCAGGTCATGGAGCTCATCAGTATGGGCGCAGATTGCGGTCCGCCGCAATAGCCGCGGTCAACGAGCCGCGTTGAGTCGACGAAATCCCTCCACTCGTTCGCGTTTCTTCCTCGGTCGGAATGTCATTTGGGGGGGCGTGTGGTTTCGTTCAAAGTGGAATGAACGCTACGTGCCAGAGGTTCCCCGACGGTCGATCGGAGTCGCTGTGCCAAGGATCCATCTATTCGTCGCCGCTCTGGCCGCATTCACGGCCTTCATCTCGTTTGGAGAGATCGAAGCGCAGTCAGTTGCCAAGGGTGATATCACCGTCGTAATCACCAACCTCCGAAACGCCGAGGGCGAGGTGTTGATCAGCCTCTATGACAAGGCTGAGGGCTTTCCGAGAGACCGCGGCGCAATCATTCGAGCAGCCGCCATCCGAGCGCATGCGTCCGGACAGGTGACGACCGTCTTTGAGGACCTCCCTCACGGCGATTACGCCATCGCGGTTCTCCACGACGAGGATAACAACCAGGGAATGACCTTTGGCACATTCCACCTTCCGAAAGAGGGCTACTGCTTTTCCAACAACGTCAAGGTGCGCTTCAAAGCACCCAAGTTCAAGAAGGCGAAATTTACTCTTGATGGCGAAAACGTAACTCAGAGCCTACGGATGAGGTATTGAAGCGTCCCTCGATCTGATGACCCGAGATATCGTCATTTCAGGATGCTCCGTTTCGCGTTGTGACGCGAGCGGATCGCTGAGAACTCGCGGTGTTCGAACTGGAGCTCTTCTGCAATTCTCCGAACCTCGTTTTCCTCGACCAGGGAGATGGACTCGTCGGCGGCGGATACCTCGAACAGACAGTGAAGGAGTCGTTCCTTTTGCTCGCGGTCGGAGATCTTGTTGAACTCCCGGGTCACCAAATAGTTTTCGGTGCCTCCCGTCAGCAGCTGCTGCGATTTCGCGATCCGCACGACGAGAACGGCTTGCGCTTCGCTGAGCCCTCCGATCTCGCGGACAATCTCCTCCATCCTTCGGCACTCGTCCTCGCTGATCTTCATATCCGAGTGCGCGACTCTCGCGAGGATAAATGCAAATGCGGCGAGGTATCGCGCTTCGGAGGGATCGAGGCGATCGACCTCGCGGATGATTTTACGGACAGTTTCCGTTTCGCTGGATGGTTGCTTCGGCGAATCATTTTCAAAACCAAATAGTTTGCTCAACAGAGAAGCCACGTCAGCCTCCGAAAGGTTCAAGTACAGGGCCAGTGTACTGTGGCCGACGTTGAGTGCCAGCGATGTGGGAAATCCCGTTTGAGACGTCGTCGGATTCTAGCCCGGACTACTCACCAGCGTTCGAAGCGAAAGGTTCGAGGTGACGTGCCCAGGGTCGTTTTCGACCCGAGGGGCGCGGAGGCGCACTTGACAGTACGTCGAGCACCCCGAGGCGAGAAAACGGCGCTGGGTGCGGTGCA
>CBDTWX010000322.1:0-6719 GCA_965364305.1 uncultured Thermoanaerobaculia bacterium | reverse complement strand
CCGCCTCGACGGCCTGGTGGATGTCAAGAACCCCCTCGACATCACGCCGATGGCCAACGACACCGTCTATGCCGACGTGGTTGCCGAGCTGCTCGGTGACGGCGGAATCGACGCTGTGGTCGCCGGAATCGTCCCTCTGACCCCCGCCATGCAGACCCTGCCACCGGGCGAGGGGCATGCCGAGTCGATCCTCGACCCGAGCTCGATCGCGCGGCTCCTGCCGCAGATTGCAGGCGCCGGTCACACGCCGGTGGTCGCGGTGGTCGACTCCGGAAACCTCTTCGACCCCTTGGCAGATTCTCTACAGAATGGCGGACTGCCGGTCTTTCGTTCGGCCGACCGGGCGGTGCGGGCGCTGTGCAGGTGGGTGGATGTAAAATCTAGATCGAGCTGATCCTCATCTCAAATTTTCGGCCTTTGCTTTCGCGCTCAATGATGTGCCCGCCGGATCGGCTTCCGATGCGCGAAATCAAAGGCCGAAAATTTGACACGGGAAAACATGTAAGAGGAGATTGACGCGCCATGAAATCGCACACGAAGAAGCTGGTGCTCAACATTCAGGACCGAATGGAGTTCGTCAACATCACGCCGCAGGTCGAGGAGGCGCTCCGCGAGTCTGGAATCCGCGAGGGGCTGTGCCTGGTCAACGCCATGCACATCACCGCCTCGGTCTTCATCAACGACGACGAACCCGGCCTCCACCGCGACTACAAACGGTGGCTCGAGGAGCTCGCCCCCTTCGACCCGTCACCGGAGCGATACCACCATAACCGTACCGGCGAGGACAACGCGGACGCTCACCACAAGCGCCAGATCATGGGCCGCGAGGTGGTCGTGGCGATCACCGACGGTCGCCTCGACTTCGGACCCTGGGAGCAGATCTTCTACGGCGAGTTCGATGGAAGACGGCAGAAGCGAGTCATGGTCAAAATTATTGGAGAGTGATACACCGCAGATTCCCTGCAATCTCTCCTCTTCTCATTTTTTGGCGTTTGCTTTCGCGCTCGACGACGTGCCGAGGATCAACCCGATGAGGCGCGAAATCAAACGCCAAAAAATGAAAAATGGAAATCAATCAGGAAGCAAGACCCTCTTTTTTTCCCGAAAGACCCCATACACTCCTCCGACGATCAACACCATTCCTACGAGGGTGTATCCCGTGATCGGCTCCGAGAGGATCAGCCAGCCGAGCATCACCGCGATCACCGGGTTGACGTAGGCGTAGGTCATGACCACCGCCGCCGGCAGCAGCTTGATGGCGTAGACAAACGAGGTGTAGGCAATCAGCGAACCGAAGACCACCAGGTATGCCCAGGCCGCCCACGCCTCGGAAGTGGGTTGCGGCGCCGCCTCACCGACCAGCAGCGCGACCGCGGCAAAGCCGATACCGCCTGACAGCTGCTGCCAGGCGGAGATCACGATCGGGTCGAGCGCCACCGGCCGACGGTTGATGACGATCGTCCCGACGCCCCAGCTCAAGGCGGCAAAGACGATCGCAAGCACTCCGAAGAAGTCGGACCCGACACCGTCCTTCAGCATCGGGTAGGTCAGGACCACCAGACCGCCAAACCCGACCACCAGAGAAAAGGCCAGGAGCAGGGAAGGAGGGCGACGGTCGATCAGGCTCTCCATCAACGCCACCCAGATCGGCATGGTGCCGACGATCAGTGCCGCGAGACCGGAGTCGACCCGCTGTTCGGCCCAGTTGACACCGCCGTTGCCGGCCACCCACATCAGCACACCGGTCGTCGCCACGGTCCCCAGCTCGGCCCGGGTGGGCTTGATCCGGACCCCACGGAACCAGCAGAGTGCGAAGAGAACCGGCGCCGCGGCCAGCACACGCGACCCTCCGAGCCAGAAGGGCCCCCACCCCGCACCCTCGCGCACCGCCACCCGGATGAAGAGATAGGTGCTCCCCCACACCACGTAGGTGACGAAAAGGTTGAGCAGCCCGGCAAGCGGATACTGGTGGCGGTCGCGCGTCACGGCAGACGCAACCATACGCGATTCCGTCGACCCCGCCCAGCCACCCACGCGTCAATTTTGAATTTTGAATTTTGAATTTTGAATTTTGAATTCCCGCCCGCCCATCCCCACGTTAATTTTGAATTTTGAATTTTGAGTTTTGAATTCCCGCCCGCCCTTCCGTGCGACCGGGAGGCCCGGCCGCACATCGTTGGATCTCGATCCGCGGTGCACGCGTCTCGCGTGAACATCGGATTCGTCCATCCGGCGATAGTGATCAGCAGCAGAACCGGGGACGGCAACCAGGAGCAGCGACAGGATGCAGCGGCAGTCGTCAGCGACACGTGGCCGCGGCAGAGAAGAGCGGCAGAAGACAGGGACAGGTGACAGCGGCAGGGAACAGTGGCAGAGACAACGTCATTCTTCAGCAACAGCCAACAGCGCCAGAGATCAGCGGCAGAATCAGAGGCAGCAAACAGCATCACACCCGCGATGCCTCGGGAGACACCGAGGAAGAGTCTGCAGCTTCCTTGTGGCGGATTTGCCTGTCTGTCCGAGCAACATGGCTACTCGTCTTCGGGGGTTTTTGAACCCGCTCACCCGCGGTCCTTCCATAGATTCCTCCAAGGACGCTGCGCGTCCTTGGAGGAATGACAGATTGAGACGGTCGTTGCTGATTGTCATTCCGAGCGAGGATGCGAAGCGTCCGACGAGGAATCTATGGGGTGGTCAACAGGGGAGCTCGTCGGCGCCAAGAGTGCGCCTCGCTCGGGATGACGCTTTCTGGCACTCAATCTCCGTTTCCCCGAAAGACACCGCGGAGGCGTACGTGACAGTACGTCGAGCACCCCGAGGCGAGAAAACGGCGATGGGTGCGGTGCATCGGGCGTTGCAGCCGGAGACTGGTGAATAGTCCGGGCTAGGATGACATCACGGCAGCAGCACCCCCCGGACCGTCGGCGACCGGCAGATCGAAGCGGAAGGTCGTGCCCTCCCCTACTTCGCTCTCGCACATGAGATGTCCACCGTGGAGCTCGACCGCCCGTTTGGCGATCGCGAGCCCGAGCCCGGCGCCCCGCGCCTGGTCGACCTCCTCCTGGCGGTGGGCGCGGTAGAAACGCTCGAAGATCTGGGGAAGATCTCCGTCAGCGATGCCGGGGCCGGTGTCCCGGACCTCGATGCTCAAACGATCGTCATGCGGTCTGAGATTGATGTCGATCTGGCCCCCCTCCGGCGTATAGCGGAGGGCGTTGTCGAGAACATTTTCCAGCGCGCGTTCGATGAGACCGGCATCGGCCGAGATCACGAGGCGCCCGCCTTCGAAATCGGCGTTGAGAACCACGCCGCGTTCCTTGGCCTGGAGGCGGTACTTCTGCGCCACATCCTGGACCAGCTCGCCGGCCGGCAGGCGCTCCCGCTCCAGGGGCTCGTGCAGGGCCTCGAGCTTGGCCAGCTCGAAGAGGTCCGACACCAGGCGGCCGAGACGTTCGCCGTGCTGCACCGCGATCTCGAGATACTCGCGGCGCTCCTCCGGCGCAAGACGTTCCTCCTTGAGCATCAAGGTCTCGAGATATCCCTGGAGGTGGGTGAGCGGCGTCCGCAAGTCGTGGGACACGTTGGCCACCATCTCACGGCGCAGCCGATCTTGCTCGTCGAGCTGCGAAATCTGGTCCCTGATCCGCCGGGCCATTGCGTCGAACGAGGAACGAAGCTGGTCGATCTCGTCCTCCTTCGGGGCCGCCAGATCGCCGCTGCGCTGTCTGTCAGCGGCCACCGTCTCCAGCTCCTCCGCTCGGAAGACCGAGATATCGCGGTTGAGACCGGTCAACCTACGCGTGAGATGACGGGACAAAAGCAATGCGCCGAACAGCGTGAGAACCACGCTTCCACCCACCGCCCACGCGCCGGAACGGAGGATATAGCTGCCACGGAGCATGTCGGCCACCGACACGAAATGTTCGCTGGCAAGGACGATGTAGAGATAGCCCTCGAGGGTGCCTTCGCGTCGTATCGGCGCCACCGAAAAGATATTTCGACGCTCCGGGTGGCGTGGATCGTCACCGAGAATGGGAAGACGGGGATCACCCTCGAGGAAGACCTCGACCGGTCCCAGCTCCACCCGGGCCAGCTTGACCCGACCGGGTGGCGCCGAAAAAGCGAGGATCTCACCGACGGGATCGAGGAGGTAGAGCTCGATGCTCGGATTGATCACCATCATCATGTGGAAGACGTGCTTGAGAGCCTCTTCGGCGATCTCGCCATCGACAATCAGCAGCTCCTCCCCGACGATGTGATCGGCGAGATCGCGGTGAATCCGCTGCTGCACCTCCTGCTGGTAGAAATAGCTCGTCAGCAGTGTCACCGCCAGGGTGACGCCGCCGACCAAAAGAAACAACACCAGCAGCGCGCCCGCGAGCTTTGTGTACAGGGTCTTGTTTTTGAAAACCACGGCCGCTCCCCTCGTTCCCCTCGCCGATCAACCGTCGTCGGATAACGACGGATCGAAGAAGCGGTAGCCGACGCCCCACACGGTCTGGATGAAGCGCGGCTGCGACGGGTCATCCTCGATCTTTGCGCGCAGCCGGTTGATGTGTGAGTTGACGGTGTGCTCGTAGGTGCCCTCGCCATAGCCCCACACCAGATCGAGGATCTGGCTCCGGGTGTAGACCCGCCCCGGATGGCGAGCGAAGTGCACCAGCAGATCGAACTCCTTGGCCGTGAGATTCACCGGCTCGCCGTTGATCAGCACCCGGCGTTTCTCCCGGTCGATCGCCAACCCTTCGATGACGATCGGTGTGTCGTCCGCCGTGTCCGCGTCCGCCGCCATCCGATCGACACGCCGCAGGATCGCCTTGACCCGCGCCACCAGCTCACGGACGCTGAACGGCTTGGTGAGGTAGTCGTCGGCGCCGAGCTCGAGCCCGAGCACCCGATCGACCTCCCCCGAACGCGCGGTCAACATGAGGATCGGCAGGTAGTCCTCCCTCTGACGAAGCCGGCGGCACACGTCGAGACCGTCCATATCCGGCAGCATGAGATCGAGAACAACCAGATCGAAGAGCTGGGTGGCGGCGGCGGCCAGCCCCTCGGCTCCCCGCTGCGCCACCGTGACGCTGCATCCGGCATCGCTCAGGTGCATCTCGACCAGCCGGGCGAGCTGTGGTTCATCCTCGACGACCAGTATCTTCTTCTCCATCGGTCTCCCTCACGCCGCCGTCGCCACATCTCTCCGGGGCGGTCCCGCCCGGCACCATAGGCCCGAAAATCTCGGGCCCCCTGCTCCACGCGCTCCGCGTGAAGCAGGGACCGCGAGAGTTTCCCTCTCAGTTTTTGATCACGGCGATCTCGACCACAGGATTCTGCCAGTCCCACTCTGCAGGTGACAAGTCTCCGGTCCCGTGGATCCCCGAGTGCACGTGGACAAAACCCTCGGCGCCCTCGGTGTCGCGCATGAAGGGGTTGCCGCAGGGCGGACCCGGGATGAAGTCGCAGTCTTCGTTGTTGAACTCGGTGCCGGCGTCCCACGCGGGCGCGGTGGTCCGTTGCACCACCCGCGAGGGATCCACCTGGAAGCTGTTGAGCCCGAAGAAAGCGTCGTTGGTGGAAACCAGCATTCCGACTGCGCTGACGTGGTTGAACTTTCCGCGCATGTCGAGCTGGTACGTCTTCGACATCCCGGGGAACAGAAGGTCGTCCGCTACCGTCACGTCAAAGACCTCGTCGTGTGCCGCCAACATATCGGCGAGCGCACCCGGGCCTCCGTCCTCGGCCAGCTCCGCAAGCTCACTCGAGGCCTCTTGGCCCGGGACAAAGATCGCCACCTTCCAGGTGTGGCTCACCAAAACCGGCGGGCTGATGATCTGCTTGCTCAAATTCGTAATTGTCACCGACATGGTCATCGTCTCCGGCCTTTTCTCCTGCGCCGTTGCCGGCGCCGTCACCACCGCCAACGCTGTCACTATCGCCGCCATTACCAGGGTCCGTTTCATGATTCTCTTCTCCTTTCATATGCGATCTGGATGGTCATGACCAACACGATCACCTATAAAATGGAGTCCAGGTCTCACGTCCCCATCACGCAAATTTCACATTTCTATCCCGAATACGAGCCAGTCCCTTCCGAACCCCCACCTAAAGAAAGCCCGTGCTCGTCTCGGCGCTCGTGCTCGTGCTCGTGCTCGAAAACGTGACTGCAACCTAAGTTAGCCCACGATCCAAGATTCGGGGCACGAGGACAGCGACAGCAACCGGGGCAGGGCAGTGGTCAGCGGCGTCGGTTCCCGCAAACCTCGCAGAGGGCCACGGGAGAAATGGAAGAGACCGTGCCCACCACTGGCGTAATGCCTATGCCTTCGCGATGGAGGTGGACTGCCACCTCAGGTTTCTCTGCGTTGCAGGCGCCGTGCATCGCGGAAAGGCAACCATCGCCCTGCAGCTCTTCGACGAGGTTCGCGCCATGACCTGGCGGCTGCTCTATCCAAATCCCTGATTCCCCTTCACACTGTCCGAAAGCTTCGGAGCGGCTTACGGCCGTTGCGGCCGTGGCTCCTCGGTCTCGATCCGGGTCGTGACGAAGCCCAACTGCGTGCACCCCCGTATCAGCACCACGCCCCGCTGTGCGCCGAGGGTGTTGATCGTGTCCTCGGCGGGCCGGCGGTAGAGCCAGTAGCTGTCGCCTTCCTGCCACTGGTCGCGCAGCGAAGCCCAACGCGCCTCGCACGCCTCCTTGGAGAGATTGGCGGTCAGCACCTCGA